>NZ_FNYM01000019.1:0-1325 GCF_900108985.1 Achromobacter sp. NFACC18-2
GGCAATTCCGCCAGCGGCGTTGCCTTGCCGGGCAACATTACCGACAGCGGCAGCGCCACGATTGTCGATACCGAAAGCACCGACCCGTCCAACCCGAACCCGGGCGCCGACGTGCCGTCCCTGACGGTCTCGGACGCCGGGGACGTCAACGAAGGCAACGACGCCGTCTTCAACGTTGCACTGACCAAGCCGGTCGACGCCGACACTACGCTGACCTTCACGCTGGGAGGCCAGATCGAAGCGGGCGATGTGGGTACGCCCACCGTCATGATCGGCGGCAAGCCTGCCACGGTCACCGCCAATTCGGATGGAACCTACAGCGTCACCGTGCCGGCCGGCACGACCGGCGGCATCGTCGTTACGGTCCCGACCACCGATGATGTCACCTTCGAAGGCCGCGAGAACCTGATCCTCGAAGCTACGCTGACGGGCAATTCCGCCAGTGGCGTTGCCTTGCCTGGCAACATCACCGACAGCGGCAGCGCCACGATTGTCGATACCGAGAGCACTGATCCGTCCAACCCGAACCCCGGCGCGGACGTGCCGTCCCTGACCGTCTCCGACGCAGGCGATGTCAACGAAGGCAGCGACGCCGTCTTCAACGTTGCACTGACCAAGCCGGTCGACGCCGACACCACGCTGACCTTCACGCTGGGCGGCCAGATCGAAACGGGCGATGTGGGTACGCCCACGGTCATGATCGGCGGTAAGCCCGCTACGGTCACCGCCAATCCGGATGGAACCTACAGTGTCACCGTGCCGGCCGGCACCACGGGCGGCATCGTCGTCACGGTCCCGACGACCGATGACACGGTGTTCGAAGGCCGTGAGCAACTGACGTTGGAAGCTACGCTGACGGGCAATTCCGCCAGCGGCGTTGCCTTGCCGGGCAACATTAGCGATAGCGGTAGCGCCACGATTGTCGATACCGAAAGCACTGACCCGTCCAACCCGAACCCGGGCGCGGACGTGCCCGCGCTCACCGTCTCGGACGCAGGCGATGTCAACGAAGGCAGCGACGCGGTCTTCAACGTCGCGCTGACCAAGTCCGTCGACGCCGACACTACGCTGACCTTCACGCTGGGCGGCCAGATCGAAGCGGGCGATGTGGGTACGCCCACCGTCATGATCGGCGGTAAGCCTGCCACGGTCACCGCCAACGCGGATGGCTCGTATAGCGTCACCGTGCCTGCCGGCACGACCGGCGGCATCGTCGTCACGGTCCCGACGACCGATGATGTCACCTTCGAAGGCCGCGAGAACCTGACGTTGGAAGCTACGCTGACGGGCAATTCCGCCAGTGGCATTGCACTGCCGGGCAACAT
>NZ_FNYM01000019.1:2185-132013 GCF_900108985.1 Achromobacter sp. NFACC18-2
TGCCGGGCAACATCACCGACAGCGGCAGCGCCACGATTGTCGATACCGAAAGCACCGATCCGTCCAACCCGAACCCGGGCGCCGACGTGCCCGCCCTGACCGTCTCCGACGCTGGGGATGTCAATGAAGGCAGCAACGCAGTCTTCAACGTCGCGCTGACCAAGTCCGTCGACGCCGACACCACCCTGACCTTCAAGCTGGGCGGCCAGATCGAAGCGGGCGACGTGGGCACGCCCACCGTCATGATCGGCGGTAAGTCCGCCTCGGTCACCGCCAACGCGGATGGCTCGTACAGCATCACGGTCCCTGCCGGCACCACGGGCGGCATCGTGGTCACGGTCCCGACCACCAACGACACGGTGTTCGAAGGCCGCGAGCAACTGACCCTCGAAGCCACGCTGACGGGCAATTCCGCCAGTGGCGTTGCCTTGCCGGGCAACATCACCGACACCGGCAACGCCGTCATCGTGGACGACCGCGGCCCCGGCGCCGACGTGCCCTCGCTCAATGTGTCCGACGCGGGCAACGTGACGGAAGGGAATAAGGCGAGCTTCAACGTCTCCCTGAGCAAGCCCGTCGATGCCGAGACCACCCTCACCTTTACGTTGGGCGGCCAGATCACCGCAGCCGACCACGGCACCCCGACCGCGACGATTGGCGGGCTGTCCGTGACGGTCACGGCCAACGCCGACGGCTCGTACAGCATCAAGGTTCCCGCCGGCACCACCGGCGGCATCGTGGTCCAAGTGCCCACGACGGCAGACGGCATCTACGAAGGCACCGAGAAAATGACGCTCGACGCCACGCTTTCCGGACAGACCGCCAGTGGCTCGGCCTTGCCGGCAGGCATCTCGGACAGCGGAAATGCCTCGATCGTCGATATCAACAAGCCCCCGGTGGTCGGCAGCGCATCCGCGGCCGTGTCCGAGGAAGGATTGAGCGGCGGCATCAAGGACAGCAACGGCACGTCCGACACGACCAACTCGGCGCAGGCCAACGGTCAACTGAGCATCACCGACGACAATAGTGGAGCCACCTACACCATCACCCTGGTGGCGCCGGCCAATGGCACCCTCTCTTCCGACGGCGTGCCCATCGTCTGGACGCTCTCCGACAACGGCCATACCTTGACCGGCCGCGCCGGCTCCGCCGATGCCATCATCATCAAGATCGACGACACCGGCGCGTACACGGTGAAGATGCTGGCGCCGGTCGACCACCCGGACACGACCCGCGAAGATACGCTCGGCCTGTCCGTGACGGTCAAGGTCGCCGACGGCGTCAATGCGCCCGTCTCCACCACCCTGAACGTGACGATCGAAGACGACTCTCCCGTCGTGCAGCAGAATTCGCCCGTCAACGTGGAATCCACCGGCATTCCCGATGTCTACACCGGCAAGGTGTCGTTTGCGGGCAGCTCCAGCAGCGACAGCCAATGGAAGTTCACGTTCGGCAATGGTGCGGTGGAAGTCTCCGCCAAGGGATTCACCTCGAAAGACGACCTCACGCTCGTCGACGCCAAGGTCAACCAGAGCACGTCCGGGCTGGGCGTGGCCAGCAATGAATCCCCGTATCACAACATTGCGAATGAGGTGGACTATCGCGAACTGAACGGGCAAGGCGCGTCTGAAGAGCTGACGATCCGCCTTACCGGCGGAAAGATCGCCTACGGCGCAACCATCGACTTTGCAGCCATGTACGGCGGCGAAGTGGAAAGCGGCATCGCGCGTTTCTACCGCGATGGCGTGCTGATTGCCGAACGCACCTTCACCTCCGACAAGAACGGCGGCGACTATGCGGCGAACTTCCGGGTCGAGGAAGGCGGTTTCGACACCATCGTGGTTTCCGCCACGGACAACCACAAGAACTCGTCGAGCGACAACAGCGACTTCACGGTCACCGGCGTGACGTTCCTGGGCAGCCAGGATGTCCATGCCATCGCCTATGCCGACGGCAACCTGCAGTACGCCTACGGCGCCGACGGCGCCGGCACGCTGCAGCTGACGGGGGTGGAAAGCGGCCTGACCACGCGCGACGGCGGCGCCATCAAGACCAATGTGGCGGCCAATGGCAACCTGATCCAGGGCCTGGATTCCTCGGGCAATCTGGTGTTCGAGATCCGCCTGACGCCGGCCACCGGCAAGTGGGAGTTCTATCAGTACCAACCCATGAATGGCACGGCCAACGACCTGATCGACTTCACGTACCAAGTCAAGGACGCCGACGGCGACTTTGCCAACGGTCAATTCCAGGTCGGCGGTGTCGAGCCGACCGGGCCGACCCTGGCGATCGCAGACAACAACGCCGCTGCTCCTGGCGTCTTGAGCGTGTCGGAAGCACAGGCCACCGGCAGCGGCTCCTTCCTGATCACCGCGGCGGCCGGACTGAAGTCGATCTCGATGGACGGCACGGGCAACGCCGATGCCACGCTGACCCTGGACCGCCTGGCGGGCCTGGCGAACGATCCGCTCACGCTGACCACCAGCAAGGGCACGCTGACGCTTACCGGCTACGACGCGGCCACCGGCAAGGTGACCTACACCTACCAGACCAGCGGCGCGCAGCAACACACCGGCGACGACACCAACGTCCAGGACCACTTCACGATCACGGTCGAAGACAAGTTCGGCGGCAAGGCCACGGGCGACCTGGGCGTGCTGGTCACCGACACGGCGCCCAGTCTCGTTCCGGCCGCCGCAAGCTCCGCGCTGTCTTCGCTCGGCACCAACATCATGCTTACGTTGGACACGTCCGGCAGCATGAACTATGGCAGCGGGGTGTACAGCGGCTGGCGTGAACTGTCGCGACTGGAGGTTCTGAAGTCCTCGGTTGCCAAGCTGCTCGACCAATATGGCGAAGCCGGCGACGTGCGCGTCATGATCGTGGAGTTCAACTCGACCGCCGGC
This sequence comes from Achromobacter sp. NFACC18-2, assembly GCF_900108985.1. NCBI lineage: Bacteria > Pseudomonadati > Pseudomonadota > Betaproteobacteria > Burkholderiales > Alcaligenaceae > Achromobacter > Achromobacter sp. NFACC18-2. The sequence goes on from NZ_FNYM01000019.1 coordinate 5,092, forward strand.
CAGAAGGGAGGCGGCTGGATGTCGCTGGCCGACGCCAAAGTGCTGGTCGAGGGCTTGAGCTACGGCGGCGGCACGAATTACGAAGCCGCGTTGAACACCGCGATGACTGCGTGGAACAACTCTGGCACGGGCAAGCTGGAAGGCGCCAATGTCCAGAACATTTCCTACTTCTTCACGGACGGAAATCCGGAGAACGGTCCCGTCTACGCGGCGCAGCAAGCGACCTGGGAGAAGTTCCTCTCGGACAACCATATCAATTCTTACGGCATCGGCCTGGGCACCAACGCCAGCGGCACGTACATTGATCCGGTCTCCTACAACCCGGACAAGCCGCAGGACAGCAACACGATCATCGTGAAGGACCTGAACGGGCTCGACACGGCGATCGCGGACACCATCGCGCCGCCCATTACCGGTGACATCTCCGCCGGAGGCACGCTGGGCGCCGACCTGGCCGGTGCGCGCATTACACAACTGGTCATCGACGGCAAGACGTATAACTACGACGCCGCGACAAACAAGGTTACGGCCAGCTCCGGCGCGACCTACACATTCGATTCGGCCAAATCCGAACTGACGGTGACCACGTCGCATGGCAAGTTCACCATCGATCTGGCGGGCGAAAACGTGGGCGATTACCGCTACCAGCCGCAAACCGCCGGCAGCGACACCGTCCAGTACACGGTCAAGGATGGCGACGGCGATACGGCAAGCTCCAGCCTCACGCTGACGGTGACGGCGCCGGTCCATCAAAACCCGGATGCCGTGAACGACAGCGTGATCACCAACATCCTGGGTTCGCAGTTGACCGTGCAGGCCGGCTCGCTGCTTGCCAACGACGTGCGCGGAACGGGTGCGTTGACGATGGGTCCGCTGACGGTGAATACGGGCTGGAAGGACAAGGGAGGCGATTTCACCGCACGAACGGTGGAAAAAGTTGACTTTGACAGCACCGGCAACAACAACGCGAACAAGTTCCTGACGGTCAACCGTGACCGTCTGGCGCAGATTGGCCAGGATCGCGCTCAGATCAAGGTGGACGGTTATCTTGCTTCGGTCGGCTCGAGCCAAAACAACGATCAGGACACAATCACCATCACCCTGCTGGCCGGTGAGGTCCTCACGCTGAGCCATGACCAGCCAAGCAACTGGATCCGGATGGAGTATCGCCTGGCAGGAAGCTCGGACGACTATGTCGTGCTGCAGAGCGGCCAGTCCATCAGCTCCACGAACGGTGCCACCTACGAAATCCACATGGTCAACGTCGACGACAACGGATCGAGCTGGGGCGGCACGGGAGCGGAGGACTATCTGCTCACGATGACCGTGGACTACTCCCACGCGAACCCCGTGACCGACAACGTGGCCAATTCCTCGTACACGATCCAGACGGCGGATGGTCATAGCGACAGTGCCAATGTGTCGGTGGCGTATCAATCGGGTAGCTCTCTGCTTGGCACCGACAAGAGCGAGATCCTGCTTGCGGGCGATGGGAACGATACGCTCAACGGTGGCAAGGGCAACGACGTGCTGGTCGGCGGAAAGGGCAGCGACACCCTCATCGGTGGCGACGGCTCCGACACGTTCCGCTGGGAGTTCAATGATCAGGGAACGACCGCCAACCCGGCAGTCGACCGGATCAAGGACTTCTCCCTGGCCAAGCCCGCGGACGGCGGAGACGTGCTGGATCTGAAGGACCTGCTCGTCGGAGAGAAGGACGGCAATCTGACGAACTATCTGAACTTCAAGCAGGATCCGGCCAACTCCAGCAACACGATTCTCGAGATCAACACCAAGGGCCAGATCGGCCAGGGTGCCGATCAGAAGATCGTGCTGGAGGGCGTCGATCTCACTCATGACGCCCACGGTCAGGCCGTCAGCAACCAGGCCATCATCAACGACCTGCTGCAGAAGGGGAAGCTGAACGTCGATCACCACTAAGCCACGACGTTCCAAGGGAAGGCCGGCATCGGCCTTCCCTTTTTTCTCAGTCACATTTTTTAAAGGGTGCGTCCAACATCACGCAAAAAATGTGAAAATCCGTTTCATGCCATCGACCCGCCGTTACCGTAGCGCGCTGACTCTGTGCCGATTGGCGTTGCTATGCCTGGCTTGCGGCTGGACGGGCAGTTCCGCCCTGGAAGTCAACTCCGACCGGCTGCAAAGCCTGTCGGCCAGCCGCTACGGCGCCAAGGGCTCCAAATCGGTCTCGAGCTGGCTGCAATTGCTGCGCAGCCCCGCGCCCGCCGCGAACAAGGACCGCCTCACCGTCGCCAACGATTTCTGGAACCGCGCCCTCCTTTCCGGCGAGGATTCCATCATCTGGAAGCAGGCCGACTACTGGGCCACGCCGCTGGAATCGCTGGGGCGAGGCGCGGGGGATTGCGAAGACTATGTCATCGGCAAGTATTTCACCCTGCTCTCCATGGGCGTGCCGGCCAACAAGCTGCGCTTCATCTACGTGCGCGCCCGCATCGGCGGCCCGGCCAGCAGCAGCCAGGTGGCGCACATGGTGCTGGGCTATTACGAAACCCCGAATGCCGTCCCGCTGGTGCTGGACAGCCTGATCTCAACCATCCTGCCGGCCACGCAGCGGCGCGACCTGACGCCGGTGTTCAGTTTCAATGCCGACGGCGTCTACGTGGACGGCAAGGCTGCCGCGCCCGTCGACCGCCTCAGCCGCTGGCGCGACCTCCTTCAACGCATGGAACGGGAAGGCATCCGCCCCTGATGTCCGGAAACAAGACTATGTCCATACTTCGTCAGCTCCTGCTCAGTGTCACCCTCGCCATCAGCGTCATCTTGCTGGGGACGCTGGCGCTCAGCGTCAACTCGGCGCGCGAATACCTCTCGGGCCAGCTCCAGGTGCAAAGCACCGACGCGGCGGTATCCCTGGCCCTGTCCTTGTCGCAACCGGCGAACAATGACCCGGTCGTCCAGGAGCTGCTGGTGTCGGCGCTCTACGATGGCGGGCACTTCTCGCTGGTGCGCCTGACGGATCCCGAGGGCAAGGTGCTGATCGAGCGCAAGTCCACGGCGACGGCGGCTTCCGTGCCGGCGTGGTTCCAGGCGCTGGCGCCGCTGGATAGCCAGGCGGCCAGCCACGCGGTCAGCGACGGCTGGCGGCAGATCGGCGAAGTCACCCTGATCGCCAACGACGCCTATGCCTGGGAAGCCTTGTGGCGCAGCAGCCTGAAGATGATCGCGCTGGTGGTGGGCGCGGGCATCCTGTGGGCCGTCTTTGCCTTCGTGCTGGTTGGTTGGATCAAGAACCGGCTTCTGCGCGAGATCAGCGACCACGTTCGCGGCATCGGCCGGGACTCGCCGGGCGAGCAGGTCGAGGCGCGGGTGCCGGAGCTCTCCGGCGTGGTGCAGGCCCTGAACCAGACGCGCGAACGCATCCATGCCAGCGTCGAAGAGCAGAACGCGAAGATCGAGTCGCTGGAACTGGAGCTGAACCAGGACCCGGTGACCGGCCTGCCCAACCGCAAGTACTTCGTCAACGAGTTCCGGCGCGCGCTGGAAACCCGGCCGGCGGCGGGCACGTCCCGGATCGATGGCGGGCATGTCCTGGTGTTCCGCCAGCGCGATCTGGCGGACCTGAACCGGCACATGCCGCGCGAATTCATCGACCAGTGGCTGCGCGCGGCCTGCGAACGCATCCAGGGGTCGCTGACGCGCATGCATGTGGCGACGCCCCTGCTCGCGCGCCTGAACGGATCCGATTTTGCGCTGCTGCTGCCCGGCTGCGCGGCGCCGCAGGCCATGATGGTGGCCGAGCAGGTGCGGGCCGATCTGCACGCCTCGCGCATTCCGGTCGGTGAGGGGCATCTGTGCCGTTGGGCGCAGGCCATGACCGATTACGGACACGGCAGCCAGGCAGGCGCCGTGCTGGCGCGACTGGATTTCGGCCTGATGCGTGCGGAAAGCGCCGGCAACGACCAGGTCGTGATTGCGGGTGCCACCGACATGCACTCGCCCTCGGAAGCCGGCGAGCGCGCATGGAAGGACGCCATCCAGACGGCATTGGAAGGGCAGCATTTCGAACTGGCGACAGAACCCCTGCTCGCGCTGGACGGCCGCGTGGTCCGCACCGAAGCCATGCTGATGCTGCGCACCGCGCCCGACCAGGAGCCGATCCCGGCCACGCTCTTCATCCCGCCGGCCGTGCGGCTGGACCTGGTGGCGGAATGCGACCTGGAATCCGTGAGGCTGGGCCTGCAATGGCTGGCCCGCCATCCGGGCGAACTCGCCGTGCGCGTGGCGCTGCCGTCGCTGCGCGGCCAGAAGTTTATGCGCCAGCTTGCGCTGCTGCTGACCGAAAACCGTCCGCTGGCGCGCCGCCTGTTCGTGGAAATCGACGCGCACGGGCTGGTCGAATGCCACGAGCAGATCACCGCGTTTGCGCGCGTCGCAGCGGAGTTCGGCGCGCACATCGGCGTGCGCCGCCTGGCGCAGCAGTTCGGCGCGGTGGCGCAGCTGCACACGCTGCCGTTGTCCTACGTGAAACTGGGCGGGGGGTTCGTGGGCGGCATGTCGCAAAGCCCGGGCAGCCAACAGTTGACTGCCTCGGTGCTGGAAACCGCCCGGTCGCTGGGGATCGCGGTCTATGCGGAAGACGTGCCGGACGCGGAGACCCAACGCATCCTGCACGGCCTGGGCATCGAGATCATGCGCGGCCAGGGCGTCAAGACGGCCAGCGGGGGACAAGGCTGAAGGCCCCGCGATCGGCAGACCATGCAAAACGGCCCGCGCTGGCCTTGCCGCGCGGGCCGTGTCGTCAGCGCGAGGCCGGACGCGCTCAGCGCGCGCCCTGGCCCTTGGACTGTTCGTAAAGCGGCATCACCTTCTGCGCTGCGGCTTGCAGGTCGCTGATGCGCGAGGCGGCCGACGGGTGGGTCGAGAGGATCTCGGGTGGTGCGCTGCCCTGACTGGCCGCGCCCATCTTCTGCCACAGCGTCACGGCGGCGCGCGGGTCGTAGCCCGCCCTGGCGGCCAGTTCCACGCCCATGCGATCCGCTTCGGTCTCATGGGTGCGGCTGTTGGGCAAGGTGAACATCACGCTCGTAAACTGCCCGCCCAGGTCCGACGCCGCGGGAGATCCCGTGGCGATGGACAGCACCTGCAAGCCCAGATCGGTGGCCATCTGCTGGGATACGCGCTCGCGCGCATGTTCGCGCAGCGCGTGGGCGATCTCGTGGCCCAGCACCGCGGCCAGCTCATCGTCGGTCGGATTGATCTTTGAAATCAGGCCGGTGTAGACGGCGATCTTGCCGCCGGGCATGCACCAGGCGTTGATCTCGTCGCTGGACAGCACGTGGACTTCCCATTTCCAGCCTGTCGCATCGGGACGGAACACGCCCGCCTGCGCGATCAGGCGCTGGGAGATGTCCCGCACCCGGGCCACCTGCTTGGCGTCGCGGTCCAGCAGCCCCTTGGACTTGGCCTGCTGCAGGATGTCGGCGTATTGCTGGGCCGCCTCCTGCTCCAGTGCCTGCGAGGGCACCATGCTGGACATATATTGCGTGCGATTGACGCCCACGGCGCCAGACTGCGTGGTGTTCATGCCCGTGCAGCCGGCCAGTACGGCCAGCGACAGCACGGCTCCGGCATTGCGCAGAAAATGACGCTTCTGTTTCATGTCGGCCTCCAAGCCATTTCAACAACGGGAAAGCGTATCAGACCGGGGCGGCGCCACACTGCCCGCGGTGGCGCAGCGCGTGGTCGATCAGCACGAGCGCCAGCATGGCCTCGGCGATCGGCGTCGCGCGGATGCCGACGCAGGGGTCGTGGCGCCCGAGCGTCTGGACCATCACCGGCTCGTTGGCGCGGTTGACCGAGCGGCGCTCGACCCGGATGCTCGACGTGGGCTTGATCGCCAGCGACACGGTGATGGGCTGGCCCGTGGAGATGCCGCCCAGCACACCCCCGGCGTGGTTGCTCAGGAAGCCGTCGGGCGTGATCTCGTCGCCATGTTCTGACCCGCGCTGCGCGATGCAGTCGAAGCCGGCACCAATGGACACGCCCTTGACCGCGTTCAAGCCCATCATGACGTGGGCAATGTCGGCATCGAGACGGTCGTAGATGGGTTCCCCCCAGCCGGCCGGCAGGTTCTCTGCGACGACTTCAATGCGCGCACCGATGGAATCGCCGTCCCGGCGCAACTGGTCCATATAGGCTTCCAGTTCGGGGACGACCTCGGCATTGGGGGCATAGAAGGGATTGTTGGGCACCTCGTCCCAGGAAACGAAAGGGATCGCGATGGGACCGAGCTGGCTCATGTAGCCGCGCACCTTCACGCCATGGTGTTCGGCCAGCCATTTCTTGGCGATGGCGCCGGCCGCCACGGTGGGCGCCGTCAGGCGCGCGGACGAACGGCCGCCGCCGCGCGGGTCGCGCACCCCGAACTTGCGCCAGTAGGCGAAGTCGGCGTGGCCGGGCCGGAAGGTGTCGGCAATGTTGGAATAGTCTTTGCTGCGCGCATCGGTGTTGCGGATCAGGAGGCCGATGGGCGTGCCGGTGGTGACGCCGTCATAAACGCCCGACAGGATCTCGACCTGGTCGGCTTCCTGGCGCTGCGTCACGTGGCGCGAGGTGCCGGGACGGCGGCGGTCCAGCTCGGCCTGGATGTCCGAGGCGTCCAGCGCCAATCCGGGGGGACAGCCATCCACGACGCAACCGATGGCCGGCCCGTGGGATTCGCCGAAATTCGTGACGGTAAAGAGAGTACCTAGGGTATTGCCGGGCATAGGGAGTCAACAGGTCGGGTTTGCAAGCAACCCCGATTATGACACCGCCGAGGCCAAAGCCTGGATCTGGGCGGCGGGCGCGGGCCTACCCAGCAAATAGCCCTGCATCACGCGGCATCCCAAGGACTTGAGGATTTCGCGCTGCCCTTCCGTCTCGACCCCCTCGGCCACGACTGGCAGATGCATCGCCTGGCACAGCCCGAACAGGGCCGACACGACCTCGCGGCTGCCGGCGTCCGATTCCAGGGCGGAAATGAAGCTCCGGTCGATCTTGACCCAGTCGATGGGCAGATGGCGCAGGTGGTTCAGGCTGGAATAGCCACAGCCGAAGTCGTCCAATGCCACGCCGATGCCCTTGTCGCGCAGGATGTTCAGGATCTTTACGTGCCGCTCGTAGTGCAGGATGAAGATGGATTCGGTGATTTCCAGCACCAGTTTGCGCGGAGACAGGCGGGTGGCCTCCAGCACGTCAGTCACCAGCTGAACCAGGCTGTCCTCGTCCATCTGCTTGACGGAAAGGTTCACGTGGACGCGCCAGGCGGACGGCCACAGCGCCGCCTGCGTGCAAGCCCGCTCCAGGATCCAGGCGCCCAGCGGCACAATGAGGCCGCTGCGTTCGGCCAGTTCAATCGTGACGGCCGGCGACACGCTGCCCAGCACGGGGTGATGCCAGCGCAGCAGGGCCTCGCAGCCCTGCACCACCCCGGTGCCGCTGTCGCAGACCGGCTGGTAGTACAACTCGAACTGCTCCATGTCGGGCGTGGTCAACGCCAGCCGCAGGTCGTTTTCCAGGCCCTGCTGATCCCGCTGGCGCGCCAGCAGACGGAAATCAAAGAGGTTCCAGCCCTCGCCGCCGCGTTCCTTGAGCGGGACCATCGCGACCTGAACGCAGCGCTGCAGTTCTTCGACGCTGCGGCCGTGGGCGGGATAGAGGGCGGCGCCAATCCGAAAGACCGCAATAAGGGGACGGCCTCCCAGTTCATAGGGCGCGCTCAGGTCGGCCAGCAATTTGGCCGACACCTGCGCGGCGCCCTCTTCGTCCACGCTGGGGACGCAGACGGTGAACGAATCGGCACCGGCACGGGCCGCCATGCCGCCCAGCGCCCGGGCGACCAGCCCGAGCCGGTCCGCCACCTGCACCACGAGGGCCTGGTCTTCGCCCGCGCGCAGCATCGCGCTGATCTGGGCGTAGTGTTCGAAACTGACCAGAAAAAAGGCGCCGCGGCGCGTCGTGCCCTGCGGCTTGCCCAGCCAGGTACGCACGCGACGATGCAGCTCCTGCTGGCTAAGGAGGCCGGTCAATTCGTCACGCGTCAAACGCCGCCGGAGCGTGCGCTCCCGGCGGACGAAAAGCAGACTGATCGCTGCAAGTGCGCCCGCGAGCGTCAGGCACAGTGCGAGCAGGTAACTCTCACGCACGGAGCCCCCTATCCATATGCCCCCGGCGTTGCGGCCCGACCACGGGCCCAGGGGCTGTAACATATTTTAAATTATGCATTGCTTTCGCAAAAACACGCCACTTTTCGGAGGCAACACGCCCCTTCCTTCCTGACATCCTTGGGTTCTTGGTTTGCTCGCGGCAGGTCATGGCAGGGTCCTGGATGGCAGTCGCTGGCCGGTCCTCTCGCCATGCCTCGCTCCATCTACGACACCGAAGCGCCAAAAATTAATACGCAGTGTCTCAATAGTTCTCAACCGGCCAATTATCACGAGCGAAATAATTGCACACCTTGTCTGATATGACCGAGGATTTCGTAATATTCTGTGCGTTCTGTGACAAGCCCCATTACAGTGTCAGCGTTGCCATCGCAATCTCCGTAACGTGTGTCACGTTTGATATCCAGGTTTTATCCCGCGCAGGCGTTCTTGCCGCCTGACGCTCCCGTTTAGGCGGCAGCCGACGCGATACCCCGCCGGCACCGCGCAAGCCCAGGAAGGGACACGCAAGTAACATGCCCACATTACGCCGGCTGCTTTTATGCTCCGCTCTTCTGATCGGCTTCATCCTGCTTGGCGCCCAGGCGCTCGGGATGCTGGCGGCGCACCGCTACCTGAACACCCAGCTCGCGCAGCAAAGCGAAGCGGGCGCCAACGCGCTGGCGTGGGCGCTGTCTCACGGCACGGGCACCCAGCAGGAGCAGGCCGAGCTCGCGGATGAACTGTTCGGCCAAGGCCTTTATTCGCTGGTAAATATCACGAATGAAGGAAATGTCCTGCGCGTCGAGCGCCGGTCGCCGCCGGCCGCCGGCCGCGACCGGGACTGGCGCGCCGCGTGGCTGAACATGGAAGCGCCGGCGGTGTCCCGGCCCTTCGCCACGCCCAACGGCAAGACCAGGGGCACCCTGACCGTGCAGGCCGACGCGCGGCTGGCGCGCGACACGCTATGGCAAGGCGGTGTGCGGGTGCTGGGCCTGGCGCTGGCCGCCGCCGCTTTCTGGGCGCTTTTCGCGACCAACCTCGTGCGGTGGATCGAGGCCCGGACATCCCGGGACATCTGCGACCGCGTCCGGGCCCTGGCGCCGGGCGCCGGCACGGCGCTGACCGGCTCCTGCGAAATGCCGGGGGTGGACCAGGCGCTGGTCGATGCGCAGCGGCGCGTGGCCGCCACGGTGCAGGAACAGAACGCCCGCATCGAATCCCTGCAAAGCGAGATCTACCGGGACCCAATCAGCCGCCTGTCCAACCGCAAGCATTTCATCGACCAGTTCAGGCTGGCCCTGACCGACAAATCCGACGACACGGGCGGCCACCTGCTGATGTTCCGCCAGCGCGATCTGGCGCAGATCAACCGGCACCTGTCCCGCGCCTTCACCGACCAGTGGCTGCGGTCGTCGTCGGACCGGCTGCGCAAGCTGGTGGAGGAATTCGGCGGTCCGGGCGCGCTGCTCGCGCGGATCAGCGGCTCGGACTTCGCCCTGCTGCTGCCCCGCACGTCAGCGCCGCAGGCCAGCCTGCTGGCCGAACGCGTGCGGCGCGAGCTGCGGTCCCTGCGCGTGCCGATGGACAAATACGGCTGGTGCCGCTGGGCGCTGGCCATGGCTGAGTTCGCCCCGGGCGACAACATGAGCGACATCCTGGCCCGCCTGGACCATGCCCTGATGTGCGCGGAAAGCGCTGACGACGACCAGATAACGCCCGCGAGCCAGGCCGCCGACAGCACCCGTATCGGCGAATACAGCTGGCACGATGCGCTGGTCACGGCGCTGGAGCAGCACCGGTTCTCGCTGGCGGCCCAGCCGCTGCACGACCTGTCCGGCGCGGTGCTGCATTACGAGGCCACGCTGGCGCTGCACGACGCGTCCGGCACGGACCCCGTCCCCGCCTCGATCTTCATGCCCCCGGCGGTGCGCCTTGGCCTGTCGGCCGAATGCGACATCCAGGCGATCCGCCTGGGACTGGACTGGCTCTTCACCCATGAAGGCGCGCTCACCGTGCCGGTGTCGCTCGCCACGCTCGCGCAAGGGTCATTCTTCACCCGGCTTGAACGCATGCTCGCCGACCGGCCGGCGCTGACGATGCGGCTCATCCTCGACGTCGACGCCGCCGGACTCGTGGAACAAGGCGCCGACGTGCGCCTGCTCTGCGACATTGTCACCGGCGCCGGCGGAAGGGTCGGCGTGTCCAGGCTGTCGCAGCAATTCGGCGCCATGGAACACCTGCATGAATTCCCCGTGTCCTACGTGACGCTTTGCGGCAGCTTCATCACCGGCCTGCTCCACAGCCCCGGCAGCCAGCACCTGGCCGCCACCGTGGTCGCCACCGCAAGGACGCTGGACATGGCGGTCTATGCCGCCGACGTGCCTGACAGCGCCACGCAGTTCGTGCTGGAAGAGATCGGCGTCCGCGCGATCAGCGGGGCTGTCGTAAACTTCGCCCACGCGCACGATCTCGCGCATGATCACCAATGGGTTCCTAGTTGACGGAAGGATTGTTTCTTCGCACCCGCTGGCGTTTCCGCCACCTTCGCGCGAGCTGGGCCGGCTCCCTCCGGAGATCCGCCTGGCCGGGGATGGGGCTGCTGCTATGCGCCCTTTTCTGGCCGGGCCATGCGCTGGCCTACGGGCTGAATGCCGACTACGACAGCCTGCAGTCCGGCCTGACCGCTGGCGTCGCGATCGCATGCACACTGGCCTGCGGCGTGGCCTGGGCGCATACCCGCAACGCGTTGTACGCGGCAGGCGTGGCCTTTGCCCTGGTGGAAGGCCTGTTCCGATCCCTGCCCGCGCTGATGCCCCCGGGCGCGCTGCAGGCCGCCTCCTACGCGGCCCTGCTCGCCCTGACCGCCCCCCTGCTGAAAGGCTCGCGCTGGGCCACGATGCTGGCCGCCGCGTGCCGATCCATCAGCATCGCGCTGTGCGGCGTGGCGGCGCTGGCGCTGATCTTCGTCTACGAAACCGAATCCGGCGTGCTGCCCGCCGCCATCGCGGGCGTCTGCGCCCTGCTCAGCGTGCCGCTGGCAATCTGGTTTCTGGCAAGCGCGGCAAGGCAACGGTGCGTGCGCGAGATGTCCCTGGCGCTGGCCCTGGCGCTCACGTATGGCGCATCAGCATGGATACTCGGACACGATGCCTGGACCGCCGGCGGCGCCGATGCCGCCGACGCCGGCATCGAGGTATTGCGGCTGATGCTGGCTTCGGGCGCACTGCTCTGGCTGGCGCTCAATACCTCCGTCGACCTCGCGCCGGCCCGCCCCGCCGATGGCGCCACGAACGCCGAGCATCTGGCCCAGGGCGAACTGCGGCTGGCGGAACTGGCCGGCGCGCTCGACACGCAGCGGCAGATGAATGCGCTGATCTCGCACGAATTGCGCGCCCCGTTGGCCACCATCAGCGCCGCGGCCCAATCCCTGGACATGATTCTCTCCGACAGCGGCGAAACCGTGGATACGCGCTTGGCGCGCATCCACCGATCAGTCGCGCGGATGACGGAGCTGATGGACCAGTTGCTGAACCAGGACCGCCTGGAAGAACACGCCTGGAGCCCGCGCGGCGAACAGACCGACCTGGCCGACCTGGTGCGCGACGTGGTCCACGCCATGCAGCCCGATACGGCGCATGCGCTCGTGGTCGACGCGTACGCCCCGCTGCCCGTCTATTGCGACCGTCCGCTCACCAGCGTGGTCGTGCGCAACCTGATCCACAACGCCATCAAGTACTCGCCCGCCAACGAGCCGGTGCGTATCGAAACCGGTCATACCCGGGTCGGCGACACGCCCATGACGTGGGCGGCCGTCGTCGACCGCGGCGCCGGCATCGAGGAAGAAGAACAGGCCCGCATCTTCGAGCCGCGCTTTCGGCGGTCTGCGCATCGCGAGACCCAGGGCATGGGGATCGGGCTGTATCTGGCCCGGCGCATCTGCCAGAGCCAGGGCGGCACGTTGACGGTGCAAAGCCAGGTGGGCGTGGGCACGCGCTTTGTCGTCACCCTGCCGACCTGCGGACCGCAGGCCTAGGCGCCAATCGGCGTGCGCGGTCCACGGCTCGCGGCCGCGGCCCGCATCAGGCGGCGAACACGTAACCCTGGCCGCGCACGGACAGCACCGGCAGCTTGAGGCCGGCGCTTTGCGCCTTGGCGCGCAACCGGCTCACCAGCACGTCGATGCGCCGCAATTCAAAACCGCCCGGGCTGTCCGGCAGGAAGAGTTCGGCCAGTGCCTGGCGGCTGACCGCGCTGCCGGCGGCATCCATCAAGGCCACCAGAAACGTCCGTTCCTGCGCGCTCAGGTGCAGCGAAGCGCCGTCCGGGGCGACGAGAATCCAGCCGCCGTCCTGCAGGGACCAGTTCGTGTCCGCCGACGCGCGCGTCTCGGCATCGGCCGGGCGCGGCGCCTTTGCCAGGCGCATCCGGCGCGCGAGGCTGCGTATGACCGAACTGAGTTCAAGCAGGTCGACCGGCTTGGTCATATAGACGTCGGCGCCGCCTTCCAGGCCGCGAACGCGGTCCTCAAGGGCGCTGCGGCCCGTCAACATGACGATGCCCACCGGGCTCAAGGCGCGCAGGCGCGTGGCGACGGAAAAACCATCCTCGCCGGGAAGATGGGCGTCCAGGATGACGATGTCGCACGGCTGCTCCTGCAACCGGCGATAAAAGGCCACTGCATTGTCACAGGCGAACGCCACGCGAAAGCCGTAGCCGCCCAGGCCCAGCGCCAATTCCTCGCGGAAATCGGCATCGTCCTCAAGCAGGCCGATACATAGCAAACCATCTGCACCAGGCATATTCAGAGCGCTTTACATTGAGATTGTCGACAAATGCCCTGGAGACTCTTGAAAAAAAGGTCCCGGAGCCGGCAATCTTACGACTTTTACAATGGAAACGAATGATTGCAGTGAAAAAAACGGCGATATTTTGCATTTTTCGCGCGTTTTTTTCGCAAGCCGGGTTTGCCGCCGGATTAATCGTGCCGCGAATATCTCAAAATCGGCTTCAGGAAGAACAGCTGACTTCGATTCCGTTGGCCCAATCCGGCGGCAACCCGGCATAACGTTCATAACCGTCCTGGGCGACATAAGGGTTACGCAGTAGTTTAAGCAGCGTATCGATTTCACCAGGATCCCCCATTTTGGCAGCGCGAATCGCGTTCTCGGCGAGGTGATTGCGCAGGACATAAAGGGGATTGACGCGATTCATGGCGGCGGCGGTTTCGGCCACGGGCCGACCTTGCTGCGCGTGGCGGGCCAGCAGCCGATCCAGCCAGGCGCCAGCCGCGAGGCGATCGATAAAAAGATCTTCAAACGCGCTGCGCCGGCCCTGCAATGCATCGGCCAGCCGGCGCCAGGTCAGGGTGAAATCGGCCTGATTGGCATCCATCAGTTTCAGCAGATCGTCCAGCAGCGCCTCGTCGTCGGGCACCCAGGCCGCCAGTCCCATCTTGGCGCCCATCCTGTCGTGGAAAGCGCGCGTGAAAATGGCTTCGAACTGGTCCAGCACCGCGCGCAACGCATCGGCGTCCTGCACCAGCATATGCAGACTGCCGCCCAGCCGGTAAAGATTCCAGAGCGCCACGGACGGCTGGCGATTCCAGGAATACCGCCCCTCGGCGTCCGAATGATTACAGATATGTCCCAACCGAAAACCGTCCATGAAACCGTAGGGACCGTAATCCAGCGTCAGCCCCAGGATGGACATATTGTCGGTATTCATGACGCCATGGCAAAACCCCACGGCCTGCCAATCGGCCATCAGCAGCGCCGTGCGGCGCGTGACTTCCTGCAGCAGATTCACGTAGGGCGCGGTTTCAGAGGGAGTTTCCCCCGCCTGCGCCTCGCGGCACTGCGGGTAGTACCGATCAATCACATAATCGGCCAGCGTTTTGAGCAGGTCGGGCTGGCGCCGCGACGACCAGTGCTCGAACGAGCCGAACCTGACGAAACTGGGCGACATCCGCGTCACGATCGCGGCGGTTTCGACGGTTTCCCGCATGACCGGATCGTCGGACACCACCAGCGCCAGCGCCCGCGTGGTCGGCACCCCCAAACCGTGCATGGCTTCGCCGGCCAGATATTCGCGCACGGAGGAACGCAGCACCGCCCGGCCATCCCCCATCCGGGAATAGGGAGTCATGCCGGAACCCTTGAGCTGCAATTCCCATGCGCCTTCGGGCCCCTCCACCTCTCCCAGCAGGTGCGCGCGCCCATCGCCCAACTGGCCCGCCCAGACGCCGAACTGGTGACCGCTGTAAACGGCGGCAAGCGTGTCTCCGCCTGGCAGCGGGCGGCTGCCGGAAAACACCTCCAGGAATTCCGAGGTGGACAGCACCGCGGGATCCAGGCCGATCAAGGCGGCCGCCTCATGATTGGCGTGCAACAGCCTGGGGTTGTTCAGCCCTTGGGCTGGCAGCCGGGTATAGAAGGCCTCGGGCAAGGCCGCAAACGAGTTGACGGCATTCAGTTCGGACAGCGATTGGGCATTCTTCATGCGCGTTGACTCCGGGCGGCGCGTTTGGCTGGACGCACATAGAAAATGGCGCTGAGGAAAAAGGTGGTCGACAGCAGTATCTCGCCCCACGCCATCAGGACGGACAGGGGCGCCGGATCGGACATGGCGCGGACCACCCCTTCCATCAGGTAGAGCAGCGACAGCATCGACGCCCACTGATAGGTATAGAGATTGCCGCGCACGATGCCGCGCAACGGGAAGGCCAGCGGCAGGGCCTTGAGCAGCATCCAGGATCCGCCTGGCCGTACGGGCGCCACCACAGTTTCCCAGGCGACGCACAGCACGATCAGGGCAAACAACGACACCGAGGCCAGCAGGCGCAAGCGGGGGTTGAGTTCGGGGTTCATGCTGCTATTATCGCCTGATGAATCGCCCCGCCGAGCCCGCCGCCGCTACGCCGGCGGTCACCAAACGATCGACCTCGCGCTTTTCATGGGTCGCGAGGTCCGGACGCGTATTTATCTTTGTTGTGCAGCGCGCCAACGAAGAGAAATTGCTCCAGGTGGCGTCCAGCCTCACTTTCACCACCGTCCTGGCAATCGTCCCCATGCTGGCGGTGGTGCTGTCGCTGTTCACCGCCTTTCCCGTTTTCCAGGAATTCCGGGTCGCCCTCGAGGACTTCCTCACCACCAGCCTGATGCCCCCGTCCGTCTCGGACAACATCATGGACTACCTGAACCAGTTTGCGCACCAGGCATCGCGCCTGACCGCCATCGGCGGCGCCTTCCTGCTGGTCACGTCACTGCTGCTGATCATGACGATCGACCAGGCCTTCAATGACATCTGGCGCGTCTCGCGCCAGCGCCCCTTGCCGCAGCGGGCGCTCGTGTACTGGGCCATCATCACGCTTGGACCGGTCCTGGCCGGCGGCAGCCTTTGGGCCACCTCGTTCGTGGCCCGCGAATCGCTGGGGCTCATCAAGGACGTGCCCGAGGTGGTCAGCGTGGCCATCTCTTTCATCCCGCTGGTGCTCACGGGACTGGGCTTCGCGGCGCTCTTCGTCGTCGTGCCGAACCGCGATGTGCTGTGGCGCGACGCGCTCATCGGCGGCAGCGTCACGGCCATCGTGCTGGAAATCATGAAATCGGCGTTCGCCTTTTACCTGACGCGGTTTCCCACGTACACGGTCATCTACGGCGCCTTTGCGACCCTCCCCATCTTCCTGCTGTGGATCTACCTGTCCTGGCTGGCGGTCCTGCTGGGCGCCACACTCGCCTCCAGCGCCCCCCTGATCCGGCTGGGACGCTGGCACATCAACCGCTATCCCGGCGCCTCGTTCGTGGACGCGCTGGCTGCCCTGCGCGCATTGCGCAAGGCACAACTGTCGACGCCGGGCGGCGTGGCCGCAAACACGCTGGCCTCGCAGCTGCGCCTGCACCAGGACGAGCTCAATGAAGTCCTGGAGACGCTGAGCGCCATGGGCTTGGTGACCCGCAGCCCCGAAGACAACTGGATGCTGACCTGCGACGCCCGCACGACCTCAATGGCGCCGGTCGTGGACCGCTTTCTGATCGACCGCAGCCAGCCCCGCGTGCGCAATGATCCCGACATCCTGCGCGTCGCTTCGTCCGTGATTTCGCCGCAAACCACGCCAACGCTGGAAGAACTCTGCGGAGAAGCGCAAAATACCGACAATGACGTCGCACCCGTGCTGCTGCAGCTGGGCGCGAACAAGAAATAGCAAAGCATATGGGCGCAGTCCGCCCCAGGAGATTCCGATGTTGAAGGTCAGTGAGATTTTGCGCGTCAAGGGCGACACGCTCTATACGGCGTCGCCCGACATGCCCGTGGCGCAGGCCGTGCAAACCATGAGCGAGCAGGACATAGGCTCGTTGGTCATCATGGAATTCGGCACCCTGACCGGCATGCTCACGTTCCGCGAGATCATCCGCCACATGCATGCTCATGGCGGGGCCGGCGATACGACCATCCGTTCGATCATGGACGACGCCCCGGTCAGCGTGTCGCCCAACACCAGCGCCGACGAAGTGCAGCGCCTGATGCTGGAAAAACACGCGCGCTACATCCCCGTGATGGACGGTCCCACGCTGATGGGCGTGATTTCCTTCTATGACATGGCGCAGGCCATCGTCGCCGCCCAGCAGTTCGAAAACAACATGCTCAAGGCGTATATCCGCGACTGGCCCGCCGAAAGCGCCGAACCCGCCAAGTCCTGAGCCCGCGGGCGCCCTCGCTGCGGCCTGCCCCGGGAATCACATCCCGGCCGGCGCGGCCTCGCGAGCGGCGTCGTGCGCGCCTGAGCCCGGCGCATGGCGTTGGCTGCGCCACGCGTCGTAGATCAGTTCCGGATTGTTCGCGGCCAGCAGGGCCGGGTCCGACAGCATCCGGCGCCAACGGCGCGCGCCCGACTGGCCGTTCACCAAGCCCAGCATCGGACGGGTCATCACCCGCAGCGGCACGCCCTTGGCAACCTGGCGGGCGGCATATTCCGTCATGGCGTCCACGACCTGCGCGTCGCTGGGCAGCCGCACCGACGGCCACAACTGCAACGACACTTCCGACAGCACGCGCGGCGTGTGCCAGGCCGCGCGTCCCAGCATCACCCCGTCAAAGGTCTGCGCGGCGCTCACGGACTGCCCGGCATCGGCCAGCCCGCCATTGAGCACGAAGGTACAATCCGGAAAATCACGCTTGAGCTGCGCGACCACGTCATAACGCAGCGGCGGAATCTCGCGGTTGTCCTTGGGCGACAGGCCCTTGAGCACCGCGTTGCGGGCGTGGGCGATGAAGACGCGGCAGCCGGTGTCATAGATCTTGCCCACGAAATCCCGCACGAATTCATAGGATTCGTCGTAGTCCAGTCCCAGACGGTGCTTGACCGTGACGGGAATGTCCACGGCATCCTGCATGGCCTTCATGCAGTCCGCCACCAGCGCCGGCTCGGCCATCAGGCAGGCGCCAAACGCGCCCTTCTGCACGCGCTCGGACGGGCAGCCGCAATTCAGGTTGATTTCGTCATAGCCCCATTGCTTGCCCAGCTTGGCCGAGCGGGCCAGCGCATCGGGCTCGCTGCCGCCCAGTTGCAGGGCCACGGGATGCTCGGCCTCGTCGAACTCCAGGTGGCGCGCGACGTTGCCGTGCAGCAGCGCCCCCGTGGTGATCATTTCGGTGTACAGGCGAGCGCGTGGCGCCAGCAGCCGGTGAAAGTAACGGCAGTGACGGTCGGTGACGTCGATCATCGGGGCGACGCAAAGCCGCCAGTCGGGGGAGTCCAAGAATCACTCTACAAAACAAGGGGATGCGGTATTTTACGGTGCTTGGCGACATTGTGCCCGGCGGCCGCCATCCGGTCGTCCGACGGCGGCCCCGGGGCCGCCCTCCATGTGGTCTAAAATTGCGGCGCCGCCGCCGTGCACGCCTGTCCGCGCGTCCGTTAACCTTCACACCGTAGATCCATGGCCGTATTCACCTCTGTATCCGACGACGACGCGCGCGCCCTGCTGGCGCATTTCGATCTGGGCGAGCTCGTCTCGCTTCGAGGCATTACGGCGGGTATCGAGAACACCAACTATTTTCTTTACACGACGCGCGGCGAATACGTGCTGACGCTGTTCGAGGTGCTGACGCATGCCCAACTGCCGTTCTACATCGAGCTGATGTACCACCTGGCGGAACGCGGCATCCCCGTGCCCCAGCCCCAGACATTGCGCGACGGCACCCGGCTGACCACCCTGCACGGCAAGCCCTGCGCCATCGTGTCTCGCCTGCCCGGCGGCTACGAGCCGGCCCCCGGTCCCGCCCACTGCGCGCTGGCCGGCGCCACCCTGGCGCGCGCCCACGTGGCGGCGCAGGACTTTCCGATCCGCCAGCCCAACCTGCGCGGGCTGTCCTGGTGGCTGGAGACCGCCCCCAAGGTCATGCCCTTTCTCAGCCCGGCGCAGGCCGAGCTGCTGACGGCCGAACTGGCCGCGCAGCAGGCCGTTACCTCGACCCCCGCCTGGCAGGCCCTGCAGACCGGACCGGCACACTGCGACCTGTTCCGCGACAACGTCCTTTTCGCCGGCACGTTCGAAGATCCGCTCATGGGCGGCATCATCGACTTCTACTTCGCGGGCTGCGACACGTGGCTGTTCGACGTGGCCGTGAGCGTCAACGACTGGTGCATCGAGCGCGACACTGGCGAATTCGTCCCTGAATTGGTGCAGGCCTGGCTAAAGGCTTACGCCTCCGTGCGCCCATTCACCGACGCCGAGCGGGAGATCTGGCCGCTGATGCTGCGCGCGGCCGCCCTGCGCTTCTGGCTGTCCCGCTTGTATGACTTCTACCTGCCGCGGCCGGCCCAGACCCTCAAGCCGCACGACCCGCGCCATTTCGAACGAGTGTTGCAAGCACGCCACCGCTCGGCCTTGCCAACCTTGCCGTAACCGCTACGCCCCCCATAATGGGAACAGCGCCCCCCTTGAGAGAACTCCCCTTCAGAGAGCCATGCAAGCAGCATTTCTACCCGCGACGTCCGGCTGGCTTTGGGTCCGCGACGGTTTCCGTCTGTTCCGCAAGCAACCCCTGGCCATGTTCACCTGGGCCATGGCCATCAGCCTGCTGGTCGTCTTTGCGTCCGCTACGCCGCCGGTGGGTCCGATGCTGGTCGTGGCCCTGATGCCCATCATCACCCTGATGACGCTGTCGGCGTGCAAGCACGTAGAGGCCGATCGCGTCATGCTGCCGTCCATGTGGGGCAAACCGCTCAAGCAGCCGGGCGTTTTCCGAAAGCTGTTTCTCATGGGCGCGCTTTATGCTGGGCTGTGCCTGGTGACGGGCCTGCTCATCTTCCTGCCTTTCACCGACGCCATGATGGAGGGCATACGCATCGCTTCGGTCGAGCAAAGCGTGGAGCCCATCCTGTCGGCCATGGCCTTGCCGCTCATGCTGTTCGCGATCTGCTATGTGGTGATCGCGGCGTTGTTCTGGCATGCACCCGTGCTGGTGGCCTGGCACGGCCTGCGCCTGACCCAGGCCCTGTTCTTTTCGGGCATCGCGTGCTGGCGCAACAAGCTGCCGTTCCTGGTCTACGGCGCCTGCTGGATCATGGTGTTCCTGTTCATCGACCTGTGCGCCGGGTTACTGGTCGCCATCGGTTTGTCGCCGCAGTTGGCGGGCACCCTGCAGATTCCATTCAACATTGCGGCGGGTGGCGTCCTTTACTGCAGCTTCTATCCGGCGTACACCTCCGTGTTCGGCATCCATAGCGCCGGCACGCATTTCGACAACGGCAACAGCGCGCAGGCATAGCGCCACGCGCCACGGCCCGAGCGCCCGGCGCAACGCCACCACCTGGCCGCCCCGGCCGATGAACGCCACGTCGATGGCGTAACGCATGCCGAAGGTGTGCACCGCGGCGCACGGCATCAGCAGGATTCCAGTCCGCGGGCTGGGCGCGACGCGCCCCAGCAATCCCCGCATCCGGCCCTGCCAGCGCCTGACGGCCAGCAGGCGCAGACGCCCTTCTGGCAGGGGTGCCGGCCGGCTCATTGCACGCTTTGCAGCAACTGGACCGCGATGGGAAAGGCCAGCACGATGAACGTGCAGGGAAAGATGCAGCCGATCAAAGGCAACAGCATCTTTACCGGCGCCTGCATGGCCAGTTGCTCCGCACGCAGTTGCCGCTCGCTGCGGCACTGCGCCGCTTGCGCCCGCAGGACCGGCCCCAGGCTGGCTCCCAAGGCTTCCGCCTGCGCCAGCGCCGCCGCCCAGTTGCGCGCAAGCGGGCTGTTGCTCCGGTCGGCAAGCGCCTTGATCGCGGCGATTCTGGACACGCCGGCGCGCATCTCGGCCAATGCATCTCCGAGCGCATCGCGCAATACCCCGGGCGGCCCGCTCTGGGCGGCCAATTGCAGTGCGCCCTGAACGCCCAAACCGGCTTCGACGCAGAGCGTCATCATGTCGAACACGAAAGGCAGGTCCCGTTCGATGGCAAGCCGCCGCTTCGTGCCCAGCCCCTTGAGCCACAGCGCCGGCGCGATTCCGGCTACCAACCCCGCCGCGCCCGCCCCAGGCATCCACACGATGCTCCCGGCAGGCGCCAGCGCCGCGGCGGCGGCCGCCCCCATGCCGCCGGCGGCGATCGCAGCGCTGCCACACAGCGCCACGATGTGCGCGTAGCCGACGCCCGCCGGCAAGGCGGCCTGTTCGATCAGCCGTGTCAGCCGCGACCGCCAGCGCCAGGAACACAGCGGCCCTGCCAGCGGCGCCACCGCCGCGATCCAGGGCCACGCCGCCCGCCACCACCACGGCATGGCGCGGGCAGCTTCCGGTTCCTGCGCCAACAAGGGTTTCAACAGCACCCAGGCAAGCCAACCCGTCCCCGCCGCCGCCGCGAACATGCCCAGATAAAGCCACATTCCCGTTCCCCTTCAGATATCGATCCGCATGACGCGCCGGATCAGCAACACGCCCGCGGTCTCCAGCACCGCCACGATCGCCAACACGCCCCACCCCATGGGCGTGTGCCAGAGCAGCCCCATGATTTCCGGCTCCAGCCGGTCAAGCACCGCCAGCAGCGCCAAGGGCAGCGCGCCCACGATCCAGGCCTGCAGCCGTCCCTGCGAGGTCAGCGCCAGCAATTTGGCCTGCAACTGCAGGCGAGCCCGCAATGTCTGGGCAATGCTTTCGAGGGCCTCCGCCAGGTTGCCGCCCGTCTTGGCAGCGATGCGCATGGCCGCCACGACCAGCGACGTCGAATCGGCGGGCATCCTCGTATGCAGGTTATCGAGCGCGGTATCCCAGGAGACACCCAGCCGCTGCTCGCGCAGGATCAAGCCGAACTCCTGCGCGAGCGGCGCCCCGCTCTGGTCAACCACATGCCGCAGCCCGGTCGTCAATGCCACGCCGGCGCGCAACGCGGAGGCGAGCATCAGCAGGGCCATGGGCAGTTGCTCCTCGAAGCGCCGGGCGCGCCGGCGCCGCAGTCCATCCACGACCATCCGCGGCACGCGCGATGCCAGCACGGCAAACAGCGCCGCCGCCAGGCCGCTGCCGGTCGCCGAGAAGGCCACCCCCGCCGCCACCACCCCGCAGCCCACGGCGCCCACCCACAACTGCCCGGGATCGATGAACAGGAACACCTCACTTAGCCGCACACCCGCTTCCTGGGTGTAGACCTCGCGATATCGCCGAAGCGCGGGCGCGAACCAGCTCTGCGCGCGCCACGCCAGCAGGCCGGCGCACAGCATGGCGGCCGCCGCCGCGAGCCAGATCACGCCAACCCCTGCGAATAGGCCGAGGAACCGACGGCGGGGGCCCCCTTATCCGAGAACCATCCCCCATCCAGGCTCACGCCCTGCTCCGCCCACTCCCGCGCAAAACTGGGCAGCGCGCCGCACCCCTGAAAACCCCGCGCGCGGTCATAGCGGAACAATTCCTGCAATTGGATGCGGCCGCTCTCCATGCCGACCACCTCGACGATGGATGTCACGATGCGGCGTCCGTCCGCCAGCCTCGCCTGCTGCACGGCAAGGTCCACGCTGGCGGCGATATGCTCACGAACCGCCGACAAGGGCAGGTCCAGTCCGGCCATGAGTACCATGGCCTCCAGGCGGCCCAGCGCATCGCGCGGCGAATTGGCGTGCAGCGTGGTGAGAGAGCCTTCGTGGCCCGTGTTCATGGCCGTCAGCATGTCGAACGCTTCGGCGCCTCGGCATTCGCCCACGACGATGCGGTCCGGCCGCATGCGCAACGCGTTGCGCACCAGTTCGCGAATGTCGATGCGGCCACGTCCCTCCTGGTTGGCCGGACGCGCCTCGAGCGCCACCAGATTTTCATGGTTCAGGCGCAGCTCCGCCGCGTCTTCGATCGTGACCACGCGCTCGGCGTCCGGAATTTCGTTGGACAGGATATTGAGCAAGGTCGTCTTGCCGGCACCGGTGCCGCCCGAGACGACCAGGTTCTTGCGCATCCTTACGCACAGCGCAAGAAACTGCGCCATCTCGTTGCTCAGCGCGCCGAGCGCAATCAGGTCGGGCATCTGCGGCCGCCGCTGCGGGAACTTTCGTATGGTCAGGCTGGCCCCTTTCATGGCCACGGGAGGAATGATGGCGTGCACGCGCGATCCATCGGGCAGCCGCGCATCCACCATCGGCGAGCTTTCGTCGATGCGTCTGCCCAGCGGCGTCACGATGCGTTCTATCACCCAGCGCACCGACTGTTCACTGGTGAACACCGCCGGCTCACGCCACAGGCGGCCGGCCCGCTCGACATAGATTTCATCGTAGCGGTTGACCATGATTTCCGTAATGTCGGGCGCTGCGAGCAGAGGCTCCAGCGGCCCCAGGCCCACGGCTTCATCCAGCACCTCGCGGCACAGGGCGGCCTTGTCGGCCTGCGCCGGCAGATCGGCGTCCGCAGCCACGATCTGGGTGAGCAGACGTTCGGCTTCCGCGCGCAGCATGCTGTCGCTCATGCCCGCCACGTCGCGCCGACGCAGGTCCAGTGCGCCCAGCAAGGCCGCATGCAGGCGGCGGCGGTCGTGCAGCCGGTGCAGCACGGACGGCACGGCGATCGCCGGCGCGACGCTGCCCGCTACCGCCAGCGACCGCGCGACAGCGGGCTCAGCGATGACCGGCGCGCTTCCCGGGGCGCCGGCCGAAGGCACCTCATGCGGCGTCGCGGCCGATACGCGCAGCCGACACGGCCCGATGAGGATCTCGTCGTCGGGCAATACGGGCGAGTGCCGCACCACCCTTGCGCCGTTGACCATCGTGCCCGCCAGCGTGCCCAGGTCTTCGAGCACAATGGCGTCGTCTTCGCGTAGAAGCCGGGCGTGCTGGCGCCCGACTCTCCAGGTCGGGATGCGCAATGCGCAATGGGCGCCCCTGCCTATCAAGACCGGCACGGGCAGTTCGAGCCGGTGCTCGGCCGCGTCCTCAAAGGTCAGTTCGATCTTGAGCATTGCGTCACTCCGGCAAGGTGGAACTGGGGTGCGGCCAAGATGCAGCCCACTGCGAACCCACACCGGAGTAAGGATCCCAACCCGGCGCATCGGCGGGCGCCACCGTTCCCAGCCGTGGGGGATCCGGAAACGCAGCCTGGAGTGTCTCGCGCCCGCGCCGCACGCGGTCGGCCATGGCCTGCTCGCCTTGCGACACGATCTTCGGCGTCACGAAGATCGCCAGTTCGGTCTCGCGGCGCTGATAGCGACTTGAGGAGAACAATGCGCCCAGGATGGGAATGTTCTGCAAGCCCGGCAAGCCACTGACGTCATTTCCCTGTTCGCGCGACAGGAATCCGCCGATGACCAGCGTGTTGCCGGACCGCACGTTGAACTCGGTGGACGCACGCCGGGTACGCAACGCCGGGCCGCCCGGCAGGCTCAGCGACGTGTCGATCGAGCTGGCCTCCACTTCGATCAACGACCGGATGACGCCGTTGCGGTCTATCCGAGGCGTGATGTTCAGCGACACGCCGTAAGGCTTGAACAGCGTGGTCGGATTGCCGCGCGCGTCGGTGGACGCATAAGGCACCTCGCCGCCGGCAAGAAAGGTGGCGCTGGCGCCGCTGCGGGCAAGAAGCTGAGGTTGCGCCAGCATGACGGCTTCGCCCGTTTGAGCCAGCGCCGCGATGCGCGCAGAGAGCAAGGCGTTTATGCCGAAGTACCCCGCGGCCGCCGACGCTGGCGCCGCCGTCTCGATGATCTGTTCGCCCGGACGGGCCATGCGGCCTCGGGACCCCGCGTCCCAGGCCAGCCCCGCATTGACGCCCCCCTGCGTCATGCCGTCCCACCGCACGCCAAACTCCTGCAACCTGGAGGTAGGTATTTCGACCACCTGGACATCCAACAGCACCATGCGGTCCCACCCAACATGCCCGGTGAAGTCCACGACATCCGGATAGCGCTGCGCCAGCGCCGCAATGCGGGAACGGTCGTCATCGGAAAGATCATCGCCCTCGATCAGGATGCGGCCGCCCACGCTTGAGCTGCGCGCCCCGGGAATACGCGACAACAGGCTCTGCACTTCGTCGCGCAGTCTCGGCGTGCCCGCCGGAACGACACGCAGCTCATAGGCCGCAATGCGGTCGCGGCCCGCCCAGACATGCACCGAGGACACGCCTTCGGCGCGCGCGAACACCACGACCTCGCGGCCTTCCGCCGCGACCGCGCTGACCACCTGGCCATTGCCGATTGCCACCCGCCGCACACCGGGATGCGGCAGGACGCGCGTTTCCCCGACCTGCATTTCCAAGGCTTCAGTGGCGGACCACGCAGGCGGGATGGCGAGACTGAGACCAAGTGCAAGAATGAATCGAATTCGGATCATGGCCGCTCCGTGTCGAAGCTTGCCCGGGCGTCCAGACGGTCGCCATAGAGAATGGCGACGCCGGGCGCGGGCTTGGGGTCTGGGTCCAGCCCGACGAGCGACGCCAGGTCACTCTGCGTGGAAGGATTGACGGGCGATGCGTCATCGCGATGACGCAGCATGGCGGTCAGCTCGCCGGCCTGCCGCGCGGCGATGAAGCGCATGGCTTCCTCCGGCGTGGCCGCCAAGGTGATATTGCCCGCTCCGTCGGTATCCGCCACGGTCAGCACGCGCATCCCCTGTAGCATCGCAACCGTGACCTCTCGTTGGCGATGGTTGAAGGTGACATAGATGTCAATCGCGTCGCCGGCCCTCAGCATGCTGCCCAGTCCGCCCAGGTCTGTCGCCGCCACGGTGAGCGCACGCTGGCCGGCCCGAAGCCGCGAGGCCAGCGAGGGAGCCGGCGCGGTGAAGGTCATGAAGCTCCTCAACAACGGCTCGCCATGCGCGACGTCGGCGATGAGCGTGGCGCCGAGCACGCTGCCCAGATCCATGGGATCGACGCTGGTGCCGGGCGCCCAGGGCTGGGGAATCTGGCGTACGGCAAGGTGCACTTCTTCCAGCAACGTGCCTGCCGGCAGGTCGTAGGCGGCCACGAGCCGGCTTACGACCGGCGTGCGCGCCTCGGCCTCCAGCGCCTGCACGCGCTGCTGTACGTGTTCGCGCACCGCCCACGCCGCGACCAGGCCGGCAAGCAGGGCCAATCCGTACACGCCGGTCCGTCTCAGGCGAGCAGCACCGCCAATGATCCAGGCCTTCATGGCGCCCACCCGACGGCGCGCACCCCGCTGCCGCCCTCCACGGGAACCAGCCACAGCTTCATGCGTTCGCGCTCGCGCGTCCACCATTGTCCCGCGCCGCCAGGGCGTACCGCCGGCAGGGCCGCATCCGCGTCGCGCTCCGGCGACCAACCGGCTCGCCGCAGGCCCACATCGAGCAGGTCGGCCAGTTCTTTAGGGGGCAGCGCATGCTGCCAGATGCGGTCAGACACCTTGACGCCGGCGTCCATCGCGGTCACATCCGACTTGACGCGCATGCCCTCGGGCAGCCACGCGGGCCGAGTGGCTGTCGGGGCCGCGCGCACGTTGATCGCCGAAAGGCTGCCCACCGTGCGATCCCCACCCGCCCCTTCCATCTGCACCACCCAGCGCTCAGCGCCGACGTGGCCGGACAGGATGAGTTGGCCGGGGAGCACGTGCAGGTCCGCCAAGGCAGGCTGTTGCGCCGACAGCGTGCGCGCCAGGGCCGAGGGACTTTGGGGCGCGTCGAACACCAGCACGTCCGCCGGCATGCCGTGCAGCCACAGGCGATCCGCCAGGCGTTCGCGCAGCGCCCCTGCGGGAAAGCGCAGGTCCTCGAGGCGCGTGACCCCAGCCGACGCGTGCACGCCCTGCGGCGATAATCCCAACACGCCGCAAAGCACGACGCCGGACGTGCGCGCGGCGATGCGCCCCTGCCTGCCGCATGGCGTCCGTACAGATCGGACTTTTTTCATCTGCCTTCCTCCGAGCGCTTGGCCAGCCGGTCGGCGGGCACCACATCCCCCCACGCGGACAACCAGTCCAGCGATAGCGACGGGCGCCCCCATGGACGATCCGCCCGATCCACATAGCCTTGCATCCGCCCGGCCTCGGACGTCGAGGTCCGGCTCGCCTGCAACCAGCCGGTAGTCGAGCCTGCGACACGGCGTTGCGCATCGGCGTCGCCGTGCGCATGGCCCGCCCCGCTCGCCACGCTGATGTGGCGAACGATCGGCAAGCCAAACGTGGCGTCCTCCGCGCGTGGCCGGGACCGGGTTTCCGCGGACAGCATCTTCATGCCCTGGCCGAACCACTCGTCCTGCAGCGTGGCGGCACGGGGCGAGGCAACGCCGGCCAAGACCTGAGCGCCGCGGGCGACGTCCATCCCGTCCGGCGCGCGCCAAAGCGTTGCCGGCTGCCCCCGTGCCGCCGCCATGACGGCCTGGCGACTGGCCTGGGTCGCGCGCTGGGCGGAGAACTGCAGCGCGCCGATGCCCGACACCGCCCACAGCAAACCCGCCATGAGGGGTAGCATCAGCAACGCCTCGATCACCGCCTGCCCGTCTTGGCGGGTCCGTATCTTCATCATGGGGCGCTCCTGGCCAGCAGGGCTTCCTGCGGCGTGACCGGAGACAGGCGAGCCTGCCAATAGGGCCGAAAAAGCGTGGCGAGCTCCTGCCGGCCGTCGGCGCGCCGCTCCGGACGCGTGAAGTACGTTTCGGCTGCGCTGCTGACCTTGACGGCGCTCGTCCGACCCAGCGCGGCGTAGTGAAACCGTCCCTTCGGCGGGGCCACGGCACTGGCCGCATCGGAGGTCTTCAGCACCGCGGAGTCCAGGCTGACCGCCACCGCGAAGCGCAATGGATCGGCGATGCGCGCCGCGGCGACTTCGCGATAGGCAGGCAAGCCGCCAGCCGGCCACCGCTGCGCCGACGCCATCGCGTACGAATTCGCCATCGGATTGGTGGCGCCACCAAAAATGTCCCACGACGTGGACTGCTCCACCCACCGCCAGAAATCCTCTTGCGAGAAATCCGCGGGGGCATCGTCGACGTATTCCACATCGTTCGGCACGCCACTTTTTTCTCCCTGCACCGTTCCCCACCCCATCGCGTACTCGCGGAAGTAGCAGCCGACCCAGCGATTCGAGCGCAAGGCGTGATAGGACTGCGTGTCCAGAGCGCCCCACCGGCCATCCGGTCCAAGCCAGGTCGACCCGCGCCGCCGCAGCTCGTGGCGATGCAGGGGGCACCGTGGATTGACCATCCAGGGATTGCGACGGGTCTGGCTGCGGCTGTCCAGGAAACCGTATCGCGCCTCAGCGCCTTCGGTGGCGGGCCTCAGGCCCGCGTTGCGCGTTGCCGCGTTGCGTTCCGTGTAGCGTGGCCACGCGTCTGCCAGCAGACGCAGCGTGAGGGGGGACGCTGGCGCCGCTGAGTCCCGGGTGATGCCCGGATGCGCCGGATAATTGGCGGCGAGCACCTTGCGCATCACGCGCTCCCGGGCTGCGGAGAAATCCGCGACGATCTCGCGGGCGGCCATTTCGAGGACCTGATGCACGACGCGGTCGTGCTGCGCGAAAGCGCGGGCCAGCCGGCTTTCTGCGTCCGCCGGCGCTTGCGCCGTCAGATAGGCTGCTCCCACGTCGGGGCCGAAGAGCATCGTAATGAGGCTGCCCGGCGGGTTGCCGCGGCGGCGTTGCGTCTGCAGCGCATGGAGATACTGCGCCGACGCCCCCAACGTGACCAGATGCGCCATGGCGACCTGATGCGCGATGTGGCTACGGTTCACATAGGCGATGGCATTGAGGGCGCGGGCCTGCGCCAGCGCGCCGCTGTAGGCCGCGGCGTCCGCCGCATGGGTCAGGCGGGTGCGCGCTTCCACGGTCTGGCCCAGGTTGTACAGGACGACGAGAGACGCCGCCCCCACCACGGCGACCAGCATGCCCAGGACCAGGGCCTGGCCTCGCTGGGAGTCGGCAAGCGTGAGCGAAGGCGCGCTCAATTTGCGCTCTCGGCGTTGCCGGTGAAGGACTTGAGCGATCGCGCCTTGGTCTGCGCCGCAGCCTTCTGAGCCGCCTGCTGCGCGGATCGGGATTGCGAGCTGCCGTCCTCGCCGGCGAGCTCGCGCGCCATCGCCGCGGTCTGCGATCGCACGACTTGCCCGAAGTACTGGTAGACCGCGATCGCCGCGACCGCGACCAGGGCCACGACCACGATGTACTCGGTCATGCCCTGCCCCAATTGACGCTTCCGATACCCCGACATGTCTGCTCTCCCGTGCAGTGAACGTGGAGCACAGTGTCGCCAGCGGGCGATGAGCCAACAATTCGTGGATGCCGAGGCGGACAAGTTCGTCCCGGCGCGTTGACTGGACGCCGCCTTCGTGGGAAACGCGCGCGTCCGGGGTTGCGCAATCCAACCCCGTTTATTGCAAGGGTTTCCCCTATTGCCGGCCTCCCAACCCAGCAGTAGATTGGAATTGCCGGGCTGTCTGACACCCATCGCGTGCGAAGCCGGGCAGGAGCGCCTCAGACTCATCTCGAGCTGGGGCGCTCTTCCATTTGGACTCCGCGTTTTATCGCCAAGGGCGCCTGGGCTATTGCCGCCCGAGCATGTGGCGCACTGCGCCCTCCAGTTCGTCTTTGGAAATGCCGAAGGATTCCTGCAGCAGATTGACGTCGCGATTGGTATCTTCGGCGCCGGGCGAATATCGCGGATGCTGGCCGGCAATCAGCATGTACTCGCAGCCGGCAAACTGCGCCAGGCTCGCCTGCATGGAATATCTTTTTCCGAAAGGCGATACGAAGCAGATCACCTTGCACCGCGGATCGCAAAACACGAGGTTGGAAAACGCCGCGCCGACTGCGCCCACCAGCACGGCCGCCGAAGCAAAGAGGCGCACCTGTTCAATGAACGACATGCCCGCCGTGTCCACGACTTCGAAATCCAGGCCGCGCAAGACGGCTTCCACTTCCTCGCCGTTCGTCACATTGCGTCCTTGCCGCCGCGCCACATAAATGCGACGCGTCGGCGGAGCGGCGTCCGCGCTGACGCCCGCCGCCGCCCAGGCGCGCTCGCGCAGGAACTTGAGGGAATCGACATTGACCGCAGACCCTTTCCAGAACGGCATATCGATGGAATCCGGGTGGTACGTCGGAATCGAAGGGATATGCAGCGTGTCCACATGCAGTAATGTGGCCTTTCGCACTTTGTGGATCGGCCAGTCCCCAGCGATCACAGCCAGCGATTCGAACTCCTGCGGGTACATGTCCGCATCGACCAGCAGGGGCGGACGGACCTTGTCCAGTTGCGTCATGGCGAGTTGAACGCGCGGGAGATACTCGATCAGCCAATGGAAATAGTTCGGACTGCAACGCCCGCTCAGCAGTATGCCCGCCTCCAGATTTTCAACATGGTCATAGCGAAACCAGGCGACGACACGATTGCGGCCTTTTCCCACGACGTGCAGAAACGGCCAGATACCGGCCACGAAGCCTTTGCGCTGGTCGGCCGCGGGTTCGTATTGCACAAGCCAGTCGTTCTTCAGGACCTGGAACCCGCCGATCACAGAGGCCTGCCGCACCGTCGCGATCCAGGACTCCGGGACGTCAACCACGCGATGGATCTCGCGCCCGATCTCTCCATAGACCGGCGGCTCAATAAAACCAAAGCTTGCCGGGCCAGGCAGACGACGCATTTCACCCGCGTCCTGGACCCGCACGCGCCGCAGCACCTTGCAGACCAGGGAATCCGGCGGGACGTCGATCAATATCTCCCGGATCATCTTATGCAGCTTCGTTGCCGACGCGGTCCTCGCCAGGTAGAACAGGCCGTCACGCGTCAGATCTGGCATTTCGGGATCGTAGAGCTTCCGGCGCTCGGGCTTGACTCGCAGCAAGCGGTACTGTTGCCTTCGCCACCACCACATGCGAAACCGATTGGGCAGCCGTCCTTCGGCCAGGCCGAACCGGTGAAAGTGCTCCGCCGCACTCATACCCGATGCGGCAACGTCCGGGTATTCCCGAAAATAAAACTTCTCATCCACGAAATTGAGGGCGTTGACGACGCAGCGGCGGAGAAATTGCTCCATATTTCGCATGGCTTTATGGCAAAAGAATGACAATCAATATACGCTAAAGCCTCGCCCATTCCACGCTAGGGCGCGCGACATATCGCTGCCCCCTGACGAATAGTCGCTCGCGACTGGAGGTAGGATATGGAAGTCGCCACGCTGGCCCCCAACTGAAACTTTTGCTTTATCACAACAACTTATGGCCATGAGCAAAATACATCCCACCGCGATTGTTTCCAATAATGCTGTCATTGGGGAGAACGTCGTCATCGGACCTTACGCCGTGATCGGCGACGTGACTATCGGTGAGGGCTCCATCATCCACCCGCATGTCGTGATGGCCGACGGCGTCCACCTCGGGCGCAACGTCGAAGTCTTCCCGGGCGCTTTCATCGGCAAAGAGCCCAAAGGCGCCGGCGCGATCGCCCGCCAGCCGCAATTCGAACGAAAAATCGTGATCGAAGACGAATGCTCGATCGGGCCGCATGTCGTCATCTTCTACGACGTCACCATTGGCGCGAACACTTTGCTGGGCGACGGCGCGTCCGTGCGCGAAAAATGTTCGATCGGCAGCCGTTGCATCATCAGCCGCTACGTGACCATCAATTACGACACGTCCATCGGCGACCGCACCAAGATCATGGACAACACCCACATCACGGGGAACGCCCGGATCGCCGAAGACGTCTTCATCAGCACCATGGTCGGCACGGCAAACGACAACCTGATCCGGGCGGGCTTCGGCGACCACATCACGGGCCCCGTTGTCGAAGCGGGCGCATTCGTCGGCGCGGGAGCCACGCTCCTTCCCGGCGTGCGCATCGGCAGCAAGGCCACCGTCGCGTCCGGCGCCGTGGTCACCAAGCCCGTGGAAGCGTCAACGACCGTGGCCGGCGTGCCGGCCCGTCCCATGAAGCGGGCGGCCGAAGAATGATGCAGGGGAGGTTCCAGGAACCTCCCCTTATTTTCTTTGCAGCCAAAAGAAAAACGCGGGTTGCGTGAAAACACGCAACCCGCGTCTATGCTTGGTAGGCCCCCCGAGAGTCGAACTCGGCACCAACGGATTATGAGTCCGCTGCTCTAACCAGGCATGAGCTAGAGGCCCGGAAAAATTTACTGCCCTTCCAGGAAGCTCTTCAGCTTGTCGGCCCGGCTGGGGTGACGCAGCTTGCGCAGCGCTTTAGCCTCTATTTGGCGAATGCGCTCGCGCGTGACGTCGAACTGCTTGCCCACTTCTTCCAGGGTCTGGTCGGTGCTCATCTCGATGCCGAAACGCATGCGCAGAACCTTGGCCTCACGCGGGGTGAGAGAGTCTAGCACTTCCTTGACGACGTCGCGCATGGAACCGTGCAGCGCCGCGTCCGAAGGCGCCAGCGTGGACGTGTCTTCGATGAAATCGCCCAGGTGCGAATCGTCGTCATCGCCGATGGGCGTTTCCATCGAGATCGGTTCCTTGGCGATCTTCAGGATCTTGCGGATCTTGTCCTCGGGCATGTCCATCTTTTGCGCCAGGGTCGCGGGATCCGGCTCGGCGCCGGTTTCCTGCAGGATCTGGCGGCTGATGCGGTTCATCTTGTTGATCGTTTCGATCATGTGAACCGGGATACGGATGGTGCGCGCCTGGTCGGCGATGGAACGCGTGATGGCCTGGCGAATCCACCACGTGGCGTAGGTCGAGAACTTGTAGCCGCGACGGTATTCGAACTTGTCCACGGCCTTCATCAGGCCGATGTTGCCTTCCTGGATCAGGTCCAGGAACTGCAGGCCGCGGTTCGTGTACTTCTTGGCGATCGAGATCACGAGACGCAGGTTGGCCTCGGTCATTTCGCGCTTGGCCTTGCGAGCCTTGGCTTCGCCGGTGGCCATGCGCTTGTTGACGTCCTTCAGGTCCTTCAGCGGCAGCACGACGCGGGTCTGCAGGTCGATCAGCTTTTGCTGAAGTTCCTGCACGGCGGGGATCTGACGCTCGAGCGTTTCAGCGTACGGATGGCCGGCGGCCACTTCGTCGACGACCCACTGGAGGTTGGTTTCGTTGCCGGGGAACACCTTGATGAAGTGCAGGCGCGGCATGCCGGCACGGTCCACACACGTGTGCAGGACGGCCCGCTCGAGCTGGCGCACTTCTTCGACCTGGTTGCGCAGCGTATCGGCCAGCTTCTCCACCATCTTGGCGGTAAAGCGGATACCCATGAGCTCGTTCTGGATGGCTTCCTGGGCGCGCACGTAGATGTCGGACTTGTAGCCGTCCTTTTCGTACGACAGGCGCATCTTGTCGAACTGCTTGCCGACCTCGTCGAACTTGGCCAGGGCCTTGACGCGCAGGTCTTCCAGCTGCTTGCTGGACATACCGCCCGCGGGGCCGTCATCGCTCTCGTCTTCGTCGGCGGTCACGCCGGCGCCGGCATATTCTTCGCCGTCTTCCGGATCGACCAGGCCGTCGACCACTTCGTCGATCTGCGCCTGACCTTCACGCACGCGCGTGATGTGGGCGAGGATTTCGTTGATCGTGGTCGGGCAGGCCGAGATGGCCATGACCATGTGCTTCAGGCCGTCTTCGATGCGCTTGGCGATCTCGATTTCGCCTTCGCGGGTCAGCAGCTCGACGGAACCCATTTCGCGCATGTACATGCGGACCGGATCGGTCGTGCGGCCGAAATCGGAATCCACCGTGGTCAGCGCGGCTTCGGCTTCGTCTTCGACGTCGTCGTCGTTGGACGCCACCGGCGCGTTTTCGCTCATCAGCAGGGTTTCGGCGTCGGGGGCCTGGTCGTAGACCGCGATACCCATGTCGCTGAAGGTGCTGATGATGCCGTCGATCGCTTCCGCGTCGACCAGGTCATCCGGCAGATGGTCGTTGATTTCCCCGTACGTCAGGTAGCCGCGGTCCTTGCCCAGCTTGATGAGCTGCTTCAGGCGGTTGCGGCGGGCTTCGTACTCTTCCGGCGTGACAGGGCCACGGGCGATCAGATCCTTGGGATCCGCCTTGCCGCGCTTGCCGCCGCGCTTGGGCGGCTTCAGGTCGGGCAGGACTTCGCCTTCGCCGTCCATCGGATCGTCGAAGCCGTCGGAATCGTTGTTGGCGTTCTTGGCGGGGCGGCCCGGGCGGCGGCCGCTCGGGGCGGGACGCGCACTGCCGACCAGGTCGGCCAGCTTGTCTTCGGCCTTCTTGGCGCGGGCCTTCGTTACCTTTTCAGGCTTGTCCGCGGCAACAGCCGTTTTGGCCGCCTTTTTGACAGCCGTCTTGGCAGCGGGCTTGGCGACCTTTACCGCCGTCTTGGCGGGCGCTTTTTCCGCGGCCATGCTGACGGCGCGCTTGGGCGCCACAGCCTGGGTTTCGGCCGCTTCAATTGCAGAGGAGGATTTGCCGGTGGATTTGGTCATAGTCGCTTCCGTGGTCGTCGCAACCCGTTCGGGCATGTTGCACCGCATATCACCCCGCCGGGCAAGGACCCGGCGCGGCATGAAATACGGGTAAATCTGGTGGATCGGCAGAGATCACGCGGCTGCGTTGTTCACAGCGCCAGCTCTTGCGAGCCCGCCGGGCGCCATCCTACGGTTCAATACCGTTATGGCGCATGGCGTGCATGACCTCATTCATCGACGGGGTTCCGGACATCGGGGGGGCTGCCTGCCTATAAATAGGCTTTGCTCGCTTATCGGGCCATTGCCCCAAGCGGCTACGTATACACAGCACCCGAACCACTAACGCCACGCGGAACTACCGCCGCTGAACTGCTCGATTCACCGCTCAGCTATATTAATTAACTATGTAACAAAATTGACGCACGCGTCCCGTTTTTTTTAAGCCATTAAGAAAAAGAAGGCGTTCCTCTTTTTTCTGGTCGGCGCTAGCGCCAGGGGCTCAACTACCGGGAACTACCGGGGTGCCCGAGCATCAATCGAACATCCGCTCGCATCG
This sequence comes from Achromobacter sp. NFACC18-2, assembly GCF_900108985.1. NCBI lineage: Bacteria > Pseudomonadati > Pseudomonadota > Betaproteobacteria > Burkholderiales > Alcaligenaceae > Achromobacter > Achromobacter sp. NFACC18-2. The sequence goes on from NZ_FNYM01000019.1 coordinate 39,602, forward strand.
ATGGGCACGCCAATTGCCACAATAAATTGCCACAATAATTATTAGATTACGGCATCCAAAATAGATTCCGGATACCACCCTACATTTTTCAAGTTCCTGCTACTGCTGGTCATCCAGAGGCCCCTGCTCTTGCCTGCCGGGCCTCTCGCAACGTGGCGGACAACCTTTGATTTTAGCGCATTTAGCGCATGCCGGCACCTTTCAAGACGGTCATGCGGCGGGACAGCTCAAGATAGCGCTTGCGGGCCTCATCAGTGGCCAGGCCCGCCGCTGCCAGCTTGGCCATTTCGGCCTTGGCCGAATCAAACTCGATGCGCCGCAGCGCGTCATCCCATTCCGTCTGCGGGTCCGGCAGATCCTCTTGCGACAGGATGTCCGCCCTCAGACCTTTCAGCACGGTGGCAAGGTCCGAATCCGGCTCGGCCGCCTCCAGCAAGGCGCCGACGTGGCGTGCCCCGCTGGATTGCGCCAGCATGATCAGGTCCCTTACAAGACCCAGATGGGGGCCGTGGTCGATGACTTCAAGCTGCTGGTCTCCCATGGAATCGACCAACTCGGGATGGGCCAGCAGCAGACTGAGGAGGCGCTTGGCCAGCGACGGCATCGTGCGGCGGCCTTCGAAGCCGCCGACGTCGTTGTCACGGCGCCCCTTCCAGTTGCCCTTGCCGCCCTTCCAATCGCCCTTGCCTTTCCAATCGCCCTTCGACTTCCAGTCGCTTTTGGCCTTCCAGTCCTGCTTTTCGCCCTGCTGCCAGCCGCCGCCGCCGGGGATGGACTCGTCGCCGTGCGAGGCATACTGGCCATAATCCGTGAATTCGGATTCGTCTGCCGGAATGTCGTGGAATTCGTGGCCGCCGAAGTCATATCCCATGTCGGGCGCGCCGCCATCGGAGCCCGGCGAGCCGGCTGCAGCCGCTTCGCCCGCGCCCTGCGCCGGCCGGCCGGCGGGCGCAAAGGGTTTGGCGGGCTGCTGCGCCAGGACCTGGGCCATCTCCTCGGGCGTGAGCTGCACCAGCTTGGCCATTTCGCGTTCAATCTGCACGCGCAGCGCACATTCGGGGATGGCGGCCAGCAGGGGCTTGGCTTCGTGCAGGCAACTGGCACGACCTTCGGCCTCGGTCATGTTGTGACGCGACGCCAGCTCTTCCAGCAGGAAGCGCGACAGCGCCACGGCCTCGGCCAGGCAAGCCCGGAAAGCCTCGGCGCCGAGTTCGCGCACGTAGGAATCCGGATCGTGCTCGGCAGGAAGGAACAGGAACCGGATCGCAATATCGTCCCTGAGCACCGGCAGGCACGCCTGCAAGGCTCGCCACGCAGCCCGCCGCCCGGCCTTGTCGCCGTCAAAGCTGAAAATCACCTTGTCACTGGCGCGCAAGAGCTTCTTGACATGGTCCGGCGTGGTCGCGGTGCCAAGCGTGGCGACTGCATTGGCGATGCCCTGCTGGGCCAGCCCGACCACGTCCATGTAGCCTTCGACCACGATGACCTGGCCTTCCTGGCGGATGGCCTGGCGCGCTTCCCACAATCCGTAGAGCTCCTGCCCTTTCGAAAACAGCGGGGTCTCGGGCGAGTTCAGGTACTTGGGCTCACCCTTGCCGATGATCCGGCCGCCGAATCCGATGAGGCTTCCCCGCGCATTGCGAATCGGGAACATGACGCGCTCGCGGAAGCGGTCGTAACGGCGCCCGTCTTCGGACTCGATGACAAGCCCGGACTCCACCAATGTGGGGTCTTCGTAATTGGGAAATACCTGAGACAAGCCATGCCTGTCCGTGCCGGACCACCCCAGGCCGAAATGCGCCGCGATTTCGCCGGTGAGGCCACGTTGCTTCAAGTAGCGCACGGCAGCGGGCGACGCGCGCAACTGCTTGAGGTAATGCGCCTGCGCGGCGTCCAGCACTTGTGTATGCCGGGATTCCTCGGCCTTGCGGCGCGCGGATTCCTGCTGCTGACGGGGACTGCGGTTTTCTTCGGGGACCGTCATTCCCGCCGATGCCGCGAGCGTACGCACGGCATCGGGGAAACTGGCGCCCGTATGTTCCATCAGGAAGGTGATGGCGCTGCCATGAGCTCCGCAGCCGAAGCAGTGATAGAACTGCTTGGTGGGACTGACAGTGAACGAGGGACTTTTTTCGTTATGAAAGGGGCACAGGCCAAGCAAGTTGGCCCCACCCTTTCGCAACTGCACATATCGCCCGACTATGTCGACGACGTCGACTCGGGCGAGCAAATCCTGGATGAATGATTCTGGAATCAATAGATTCGGGAATCAGAAATCAATACAGGCGCGGGGGCAGTTGTTGGCTACGGATGCGCTTGTAGTGGCGCTTCACGGCGGCGGCATGCTTGCGCTTGCGCTCGGCGGTGGGCTTCTCGTAGAACTCGCGCGAACGCAGCTCGGTGAGCAAACCGGTCTTTTCGATGGTGCGCTTGAAGCGGCGCAGAGCGGCTTCAAACGGTTCGTTTTCCTTCAGTCGAACGATAGGCATAAAGTAATTGGCCTGCTTGTAGGGTAACAAAAGTTGATGACAAACCTGGCTTGCTTTTCCAGCAACGCTGCGCGGACCCAGGTACGCGAAGACGGCCTTTGGCGACGGGACCTGACAACCAGGCCAGCCAACCACCAAAAGGCTAGTACCGCGATAACTAGGAACCTTGAAAGCGCAACCCAGGCATGCGATCACCCGGGTTTAAGCTGGCTGTTTCCGTTACCCAAAGACTACCCAGAGAGTAACAAGCCAAGTTCGGTTTAGCGATAACCAGCGATTCTAGCATGGTCATAGGCGGTTTGACTACTGAAAGGGCTTCCCAGCGCGCCGGGACCGCCCTTCGACTAAACCAGCTAGCCCTGGGAGCCCTTGCGGATCCAGGCTTCCAATTGATGGGGACGCAAGCTGTCGTAGTCTTCGAACGGCTGGTGGATCCAGGGATTGGTGGGCAGCTTTTCGACGTAGTAGTCGGGCGTGGCCAGGGAATGGCCTTTCCACCACAGCACGGCGCTGCGCAGTTCGGTGATGTCGGCAAACTGGCTCTTCAGGTGGTCGTAGACCTTGCTGAACGTCTTGCCGGTATCGACCATGTCGTCCACCAGCAACACTCGCCCGGACAACGTGCCTCGGGTGATGGTGATGAACTGGGCGATATCCATGTCGCCCTGCTTGGTGCCTGCCGCCTCGCGATAGCTGCTGGTGGCGAGGATGCCGAGCGGCACGTCAAAAATGCGGGACATGACGTCGCCAACGCGCATGCCGCCGCGCGCCAGGCAAAGAATCTTGTCAAACTTCCAGCCCGACTGGTGCACCTGCAAAGTAAGGCGCTCGATCAAGCGGTTGTAATCGTCCCACGTTACCCACAGATGGCTATCGTCACTGGTCGGCGTGCTCATAGGCAAGCATCTCCTGCACAAAAATACGAAAAGGCCGCCGCCGGTATGACCGGCGGCGGCCTCGGGAATAATAACCCGATGTCAGCCCTTCAGGGGATGACGCAAAACAATGGTCTCGTTGCGGTCCGGGCCGGTGGACACCAGGTCGATCGGAACACCGCAGACTTCCGCCACACGTTCCAGGTAGCGGCGGGCCGCGGCGGGAAGCTTGGCGTACTCGGTGATGCCGACCGTCGACTCGCTCCAGCCGGGCAGTTCTTCCAGGACGGGCTGCGCCTGGGCCACGGCGTGCGCGCCATAGGGCAGCACGTCGCGGAACTCGCCGTTGACGCGGTAGCCGACGCCGAGCTGGATGGTTTCCAGACCGTCCAGCACGTCCAGCTTGGTGATGCACAGGCCGGAAATGCCGTTCAGGCGCACCGAGCGCTTCAGGGCGGCGCCGTCGAACCAGCCGCAGCGACGCGGACGGCCGGTGACCGAACCGAATTCCTTGCCGATCGTGGCCAGGCGCGTGCCGATCTCGTCGACCAGTTCGGTGGGGAACGGACCAGAACCGACGCGCGTGGTGTACGCCTTGGTGATGCCCAGGACGTAATCCAGTTGCTGGGGACCCACGCCCGCGCCGGCCGAGGCCGCGCCCGCCACGCAGTTGCTGCTGGTGACGAAGGGGTAAGTGCCGTGGTCGACATCCAGCAGCGCACCTTGGGCGCCTTCGAACAGCAGGCGCTTGCCTTCCTGTTGCATGGCATACAGGTTGCTGGAGACGTCCTTGACCATCGGGGCGATGGCCGGGGCGAGCGCCATGGCCTGATCGCGCACTTCGTTGGCCGACACGGCTTCGGCGCCCAGGTACTGGGTCAGCACGAAGTTGTGGTAATCCAGCACTTCGGCGAGCTTTTCGTCGAACAGCGCGGGATTGAAGAGGTCTTGCACGCGCAGCGCGCGGCGGGCGACCTTGTCTTCGTAGGCCGGACCGATGCCGCGACCGGTCGTGCCGATCTTGCCCTCGCCCTTGCGGGCTTCGCGTGCCTTGTCGATGGCGACGTGGTACGGGAGGATCAGCGGGCAGATCTCGGAGATTTGCAGGCGCGAGCGCACGTCCAGGCCGGCCGCCTCAAGCTCTTCGATTTCCTTGAGCAGGGCTTCGGGGGACAGCACGACGCCATTGCCGATGAAGCAGGTGACACCGGGATGCATGATGCCCGACGGAATCAGGCGAAGAATCGTCTTCTTGCCGTTGATCCACAGCGTATGGCCGGCGTTGTGACCGCCCTGGAAGCGGACCACGCCCTGGACGGATTCCGCCAGCCAGTCGACGATCTTGCCTTTGCCCTCGTCACCCCACTGGGTGCCGATTACGACTACGTTCTTGCTCATGTTACGAATCAATATCGAGTTTCTCGGGAAATCCGGAAATCTCCCCGCGGCCCCCTCGTTTCCGAGAGGGAGTTAGTCACAGCGTTCTGACCGTCCAGACGCCATCCTGCAGCGCCAGCTCGCGATCGCAAACGAATTCGTCCTGATCCTGCTCGTGACCGGGCAATACCTGAACGACGATTTCCCCTGACCGGCGCAGGCGGCGAACCGCCTCGGTCAGGGCGGGGGCCTGCCCCCAGGGCGCGCGAACCGCTCGCGCCCTTTCCGCCGGCGGCAGACCCGCCGCCAGCTTGCGTAAATCCAGACTGAAGCCCGTCGCCGGACGCGCCCGGCCGAATGCACGGCTGACGTCGTCATAGCGGCCGCCGCTGACCAGCGCGTCGTGCCAACCTTCGGCGTACAGGGCGAACTTCACGCCCGAGTGGTAGGCGTAGCCGCCGACATCGGCCAGGTCCACGCTGAACGACACGTTCGGCATGGCATCCACCAGCGACTGCAGCGCGTCGAGCGCCTCGGCCACGCCGGGCAACGACGGCAGTTCCCGGCGAGCGGTCTTCAGCACGTCCGGACCGCCGTACAGGGTGGGCAGCAATTGCAGCGCCTTGAGCGTTTCCGGTCGGATGCCGGGCGCCCGCGATGCGAGCTCGCCCAAACCGGGCACGTCCTTGTCGCGCATCAGCCGGATGGCGTCCTGCGCCAGCTCGGCAGCCGCCGGGTCGGACTTCAGGAGGGCGCGCAACACGCCCGGATGGCACAGATCCAGGCGCGGATTGCGCACGCCGGCGATTGCAACGGTTTCCAGCACGAGCTGGATGATTTCGAGGTCGGCTTCGAATCCGGCGTGGCCGTAGATTTCGGCGCCGATCTGCAGCAATTCACGGCTGGACAAGAGGTCCGAAGGCCGCGCATGCAACACGTTGCCGCAGTAGCACAGGCGGGTGACGCCCGCGCGGTTCAGCAAGTGCGCGTCGATGCGCGTGACCTGGGGAGTCATGTCCGCGCGCACGCCCAGCGTGCGGCCCGAGAGCTGGTCCACCAGCTTGCAGGTGCGCAGATCCAGATCGCTGCCGGTGCCCGACAGCAATGAATCGATGTACTCGACCAGGGGCGGCGCGACCAGCTCGAACCCGTAAGTACGGTAAAGATCGAGAAGTTCGCGGCGCAATTCCTCGATGCGCCGGGCCTCGGCCGGAAGTACGTCGGCAAGGCTCTCGGGCAGCAACCAGTTACCCATGAATGTTTACCTGAATAACGCCAAGTGATGCGTGGGCGTCGCCCAAACGAAAAAGCGGCTGAGGGGGCGTAAGCCCGCTCAGCCGCTGCGGAATGTTTTCTAGCTTACGCGGTATTGTACATGGTTCGGCCGACAGCGCCAGCCGGGTGGCGCACGCATGGCCGCAACCCGTCCCCAATACGGACGCACGATACGGCGCGCGCCAGATGCAGAAAAGCCCCTTGGAGAACCAGGGGGCTTTTCGTGCCTGCGGCGCGCTGGCGCTACCGCTTGCGCATCACTTGGCCGGCACAGTGACAGGCGCCAGCGCGGCGCCAGCCGGATCCTTCATGAACTGGAAGAAGCTGGAGCTGGGGTCGACCACCAGCACGTCGCCCGGCCTGGAGAACGAGGCGCGATAGGCTTCCAGGCTCTTGTAGTACGTGTAGAAGTCCGGGTTCTTGCCGTAAGCCTGGGAGTAGATCGCTGCCGCAGCGGCATCGCCCTCACCCATGATGCCCTGTGCCTTGGCGTACGCCTGGGCGACGATGACTTCGCGCTGGCGGTCGGCTTCGGCGCGGATCTTCTCGCCTTCGGCGGCGCCGATGGAACGCAGCTCGTTGGCGACGCGCGTGCGTTCGGCCTCCATGCGGCGGTACACCGATTCCGAGATCTCCGGCGCGAACTCGATCCGGCGCAGACGCACGTCGACGATCTGCACGCCAAGGGGCTCGGCGCGCTTGGCGACGTTGGTCAGGATTTCCGCCATGATCTTGTCGCGCTCGGTGGAGACGACATCCCGCACCGTGCGCACGTTGACCGACGCGTTCAGCGCGTCGCGGATCTGGGCTTGCAGGCGCTCTTGCGCCGCACGCTCATTGCCGCCGAACGTCACGTAGAACAGGCGGGGATCCGCGATGCGCCACTTGACGTAGGAATCGATCAGGAGGTTTTTCTTTTCCGACGTCTGGATACGCTCGGCTTCGTTGGTTTCGATGGTCAGAATGCGCTTGTCGAGCGTGACGACATTCTGGAACGGCGGCGGAAGTTTGAAATACAGGCCAGGTTCGCTGATGACCTTGCGGACCTCGCCGAGCGAGAACACCAGTGCGTAGTCGCGCTCGCGCACGACGAACACGCTGGAGGAAAGCAGGGCCAGCACGATGAGCAGGCCGACCAGGATGGGCATAAGACGATTCATGTTCGGGACTCCTCCGGATTAGCGCGACATACGGTCGCGGGGCAGCGTGTTGCTCGTGCTGCTGCCGGAAGGCTGCGGCGCCGGCGTGGCAGTGCCACGCGGAGGCTGGACAGGCGGAGAGACCAGAGCGGGCGAACCGGGATTGCCGACATTGGACTTGCCCCCGTCCTGAGCGGCCAGGTGCATGATCTTGTCCAGGGGCAGGTACAACATGTTGTTGTTGCTCTTGGTGTCGACCATGACCTTGCTGGCGCGCGTGAAGATGTCCTGCATGCTTTCCAGGTACATGCGCTGACGCATGACCAGGGGCGACTTCTCGTACTCGCCCAGGATGCTGGTGAAGCGCGACGTATTACCCTGCGCGTCGCCGACGACCTTGGCCTTGTAGCCTTCGGCCTGTTCGACCATGCGCGAGGCCTGACCGCTTGCAAGCGGCACGACCTGGTTGGCGTAGGCTTGGCCTTCGTTGATCTGGCGCTCGCGATCCTGGCCCGCCTTGACGGCGTCGTCGAACGCGGCCTGGACCTGCTCGGGCGGCTGCACGTTCTGGATGGCGACGGTGCTGACCTGCACGCCGGTCTGGTAGCGATCCAGGATCTGCTGCATCAGCGCCTGCACCTGCGAGGCGACGGTCGTACGGCCTTCGTACAGCACGAAGTCCATGGACTGCTTGCCTACGACTTCGCGCATCGCGGTTTCGGAGGCCTGGCGGACGGATTCGTCCGGGTCGCGCGTCATGAAGAGGTAGTCAGGCGCGCCATCGGCGCGCAGACGGTACTGGACCACGAACTGCATGTCGACGATGTTCTCGTCCGTGGTGAGCATCAGCGCTTCAGGGAGGACCTTGTTGCGCGCACCGCCGCGGAAACCGACTTCGAACGTGCGCAGTTGCGACACGTTGACCATTTCATGGTTTTGGATCGGATACGGCAGGCGCCACTGGAAACCGGCTTGCGACGTGCTCTTGTATTTGCCGAACTGGGTCACGACCGCGACCTGGCCTTCTTGCACGATGTAGAAGCCGCTGGCCAGCCAGATGCCCACCGCGACCAGGGCGATGACGCCCAGGCCGATGCGCGTGCCACGCGGGGAAGGCGGCGTCATGCCGCCACGATTGCCGGGCCGGTTGTTGCCGCCCCCGCCCTTGCGGCCGAACAGGTTGCCGATGCGATTATTGAAATCGCGCCAGACCTCGTCCAGGTCGGGTGGGCCGTCTCCGTCGCGCTGAGGCCGCTTGGGCGGCGGCTCGGAGCCATTGTTGTTTCCGCGACCCCAGCCGGGGTCATTCAGATTGAAGAGTTTGATAATTCGCGGCATTGTTTCCCACAATCTGTCCGGTCTCCGCAATTGCCCCGCGCAACGCGTCCAAACCGGCGCGCTCGGTGGCGCTTACAAATACTCGCGCAATCGTACCATGTGCATCGCGCTCGACCCGCGGTTCCAGTCCCGCCCGATCTATCTTGTTGTATACCAGAATGGTCGGAATCGCGGCAGCGCCGATTTCGGCGAGCACCTTGTTCACCTCGAAGATCTGCTCATCCCGTTGCGGACTGGCCGCATCCACCACATGCAGGAGCAGATCGGCGTGCACGGTTTCTTCAAGCGTGGCCCGGAAGGCGGCGATCAGGTCGTGGGGCAGGTCGCGGATGAAGCCGACCGTATCGGATATCACCACCGAACCCGCCCCTTCGACCCAAATGCGCCGCGTGGTCGTGTCCAGCGTGGCGAACAACTGGTCAGCGGCGTAGGCGTCTGCCCGGGTCAGGGCATTGAACAAGGTCGACTTGCCGGCGTTGGTATAGCCGACCAGCGACACCGACAGCGCCCCGCCCCGCGCGCGGGCGCGGCGTTGCGTGACGCGCTGGCGCTCGACCTTGTCCAGCCGCTCACGCAGCGTCTTGACCTTGGCGCCGATCATGCGGCGGTCCATTTCGAGCTGGGATTCGCCGGGGCCGCGCATGCCGATGCCGCCGCGCTGGCGCTCCAAGTGGCTCCACATGCGCGTCAGGCGCGTGGCCAGATGCTGGAGCTGCGCCAGTTCGACCTGCAGTTTCCCTTCGTGGCTCTTTGCGCGCAGCGCGAAGATGTCCAGGATGAGCGCAACGCGATCGACGACGCGCAGGTTGAAGACGCGCTCGAGGTTGCGTTGCTGGGCCGGCGACAGGGGCTGGTCGAAAAGGACGATATCCGCAAGCAAGGCCTGCGCCATCGCAACCCCCTCGTCGGCTTTGCCCGAGCCGATGAAGAACTTGGCGTCGGGACGGTCCCGACGGGCGGTCAGGGTGCCGACGATTTCGGCGCCCGCGCCCTTGGCCAGCATGGCGAATTCCTCGGCATGGGCCGTGAAGTCTGGGTCACCCAGATCCACGCTGATGATCAGAGCGCGCATACATGCACCATATTGGAGCCAAAGCGAAAATGCCCGCCGACGAGAACCGTCCGGCGGGCAATAAAAGGTAAAGCTGGAGCGAGATTACTCAGCAGGGACTTCCACTTGAAAATTGACGGCACGCGCGGGAACGACGGTGGAGATGGCGTGCTTGTAGACCATTTGGGTGACGGTATTGCGCAGCAACACGACGTACTGGTCGAAAGATTCGATTTGCCCTTGAAGCTTGATGCCGTTCACGAGATAGATCGACACGGGCACATGATCCTTGCGCAGCGTGTTGAGGAACGGATCTTGCAGAGTTTGCCCTTTATTGCTCATTGGCCAGGCTCCATTTGTTTGTTATTGAGTGGTGGCGTGCTTTTTGTACTGGTGGTGCACGCCGAAACACGTACTCTACAGGGTTTTCCCGGCCCGTGCTACTTGGCCGGGAAGCAAAAATGAGTCCAGATTTTTCCAGCCCAAACGCCCCTGAAAATCACGCCTGCAGTACCTGCGCAAGCGCTTCCAGCAGCAGGTCGCACTGCGTGTCGGTACCCACCGTGATGCGCAGGAACTGATCGATGCGCGCATGACGGAAATGTCGAACGATGATGCTGCGCTCGCGCAAGGCCGCGGCCAGCATCGCGGCGTCTTTCGAAGGGTGCCGCGCGAACACGAAGTTCGCGGCGGACGGCAGCACTTCGAAGCCCAGCGATTCCAGCCCCGTCGTCATGCGTGAGCGGGTTTCGATCACGGCGCAGCGGGTTTTCTCAAAGTACTCCGTATCTTCCAGGGCCGCTACTGCGCCGACGGATGCCAGCCGGTCGATGGGGTAGGAGTTGAAACTGTTCTTTACTCGCTCGAGTCCGTCGATCAGCGCGGCGCTGCCGACGGCGAACCCCACCCGCAGGCCCGCGAGCGAGCGGGACTTCGAGAGCGTCTGCACAACGAGCAGGTTGTCGTAGCGCGAGACAAGCGGGATGACCGATTCCGCGCCGAAATCCACATAGGCCTCGTCGACGACGACCACCGTGTCGGGGTTGCCGGCAACGATGCGTTCGACCTCGGCGGCGGCAAGCGCTCGGCCGGTGGGCGCGTTGGGATTCGGGAAGATGATGGCGCCCGCCTGTCCATGGCGCGCGGGCAGGTAGTCTTCCACATCGATGCGGAAGTCCGCGGTGAGCGGCATCGTTTCGAAATCGATGGCGTACAGACCGCAATACACCGGATAGAAGCTGTAGGTGATGTCCGGGAACCGCACAGGCCGATCATGCTTGAGCAGGGCCAGGAAAGCGTGCGCCAGGACTTCGTCGGAACCATTGCCCACGAACACCTGCCCGGGCTGCACGCCGACGGTCGAGGCGATGGCCTGGCGCAGGCGATCGGAGGAAGGATCCGGATAAAGCTTGAGCGTGTCGTCGCAGGCCTCGCGGATCGCATCGAGCACCTTGGGCGACGGCCCGTAAGGATGCTCGTTGGTGTTCAGCTTGACCAGGTTCTGAAGCTTGGGCTGCTCGCCCGGGACATAGGGACTGAGCGTCCCGACTACGGGACTCCAGAAACGGCTCATGGATCAGCTTTCCTGCGCGTAGGGGTTGTGCGAAGACTTGAATTCGATGCGCAGCGGCGTGCCGGCCAGGTCGAACGCATTGCGGAATCGCGTTTCGAGATAGCGGCGGTACGAGTCGGGAATCGCGTCCAGCGCATTGCCGTGGATGACCACCAGCGGCGGGTTCTGGCCGCCCTGGTGCGCGTAGCGCATCTTGGGGCGGAAGATGCCCTTGCGGGGAGGCTGCTGCTGCTCGACCGCAAGCTGCAGCTCGCGCGTGAGCTTGGGCGTGGACAGCTTGGCGAACGCAGCGGCATGCGCGGCATTGATGGACTTGAGCAAAGGCTTGATGCCCTGCCCGCGCAGCGCGGAAATCGTGTGCACGCGCGCGAATGACAGGAAGCGCAGCTTGCGATTGAACTCGCGCTCGATGCGTTCCTTTTCTTCGCTGTCCAGGCCGTCCCACTTGTTGACGGCCACGACCACGGCGCGGCCAGTTTCCAGCACGAACCCGGCGATATGCGCGTCCTGCTCGGAGATTTCGGTCTGCGCGTCCAGCATGAGCAGCACGACGTTGCTGGCTTCGATGGCCTGCAAGGTCTTGATGACGGAGAACTTTTCGACCGCCTCGAACACCTTGCCGCGCTTGCGCAGGCCGGCCGTGTCGATCAGCGTGTAGCGCCGGCCGTCGCGGTCGAAATCGATTTCGATGGCGTCGCGCGTGGTGCCGGGCATGTCGAAGGCGATGACGCGCTCTTCGCCCAGGAAGGTGTTGATCAGCGTGGACTTGCCCACGTTCGGGCGACCGACGATTGCCAGCTTGATGCGGTGATCGTGCTCGCCTTCTTCGGCAGGCTCGGCCTCAGCGGGCGGTTCGGCCAGGTCCTTGAGCGCCAGTTCGATAAGGTCGACGATACCGTCGCCGTGCGCCGCCGAAATGGGATAGGGCTGGCCCAGGCCGAGCTCGTGGAACTCGGCGATGGCGGGCCCCAGGCCCATGCCTTCGGCCTTGTTCACGGCCAGCAGGACGCGTTGCTGGCCCGACTTGCGCAGGAGCTTGGCGATTTCGTGGTCGTGCGCATTGAGGCCGGCTCGCGCGTCCACCAGGAACACGACGACGTCCGCCTCGGCGATGGCCTGGCGCGTCTGGCGGGCCATTTCCAGCAGGATGCCATCCTTCGCGACGGGCTCGAAGCCACCCGTATCGATGGCGATGAACGGAATATCGCCCACCCTGCCCTCGCCGTAATGGCGATCGCGGGTCAGGCCGGAATAATCGGCCACCAGCGCGGCGCGCGATCGCGTCAGGCGATTGAAAAGGGTCGATTTCCCCACATTGGGGCGGCCGACCAGGGCAACGACAGGCTTGAAAGACACGGTGTAAGGGTTTTGCTTTATGGGTTTCAGTTGGTGCCGATCATGACGAGATTGCCATTGCCCGTCTGGACCAGCACGCCTTGGGGGGTCGTTTGCGGCGGCGAAACGATGGCGCCTCCGCCCACGGACAGGCGCGCCATCAGGCTGCCGTCGCTGCGCGACAGGAAGTGCATGTATCCGTCCAGGTCGCCCACGGCCAGCGCTCCCCCCAGCATAGCCGGTGCGGTGAGCTGGCGGTTCTTCAGGGCGGCCTGTTTCCAGAGATTGCCCCCATTATCCAGCGCAAATGCGTTCACCACACTGTTCTGGTCGGCGGAATAGGCAAATCGGTCGTCCAGCGTGAGGCCGCTGACGCTGGAGAAGTCCTTTGCCCAGAGCGGACGGCCGCCGGCGGTGACGTCGAAGCAGACAATGCGTCCCTGATAGGCGACCGCGCACAGCAGGTTGCCGGCGATGCGCGGGACGCCGACCACGTCGGTCAGCCGTTCCAGGTCGCTGGCGCCGCGGGGCGTGGCCACGGTGCCTTCCCATTGGACGTTGCCGCTGTTGGAAGCGATGGCCATGAGCTTGCCGCCGGGCAGGCCGGTGATGACCAGGCCTTCGGCCAGCACCATCTGCGACACGCTGCGCAAGGCGAGCGAGGGACCGGGGCGCTGCACGCTCCAGACGCGTTCGCCGCTGTTGGCGTCGAATGCCTGGATGCGATAGTCGCCGCTACGCACGACGACGATGCCATAGCCGACGACCGGCGGAATGCTGACGTCGCTGGTGGCGCGGACCTTCCACTTGACCTTGCCCGTGTCGTCGAAAGCGATGACGTCGCCATTGGGCGAGGCCACGGCGGTGGTGGTGCCGTCGCTGCCGGCGCCAGCGGACAACTTGCCGTCGACGTCAGCCTTCCAGATGACGCGGCCGCTCTGCAGATCGAACTTGCCCACGGAGCCGTCAGGCGTGGCGGCGTAGATGGCGTCCCCGAGCACGGTGGGCGCGAAACCCAGGCCCGAGCCGCTGCCGATCGACGTGGACCAGACCTGGCGCACGGACATGCCGGCCTTGTATTCGGTCAGGGGAGCGGGGTCGTAGCGGCCGTCATCATGAGAAAACATGCCGCAACCGCCCAGGGCCAGCAGGCTGGCCAGCAAAACGGCGCCGCGCCACGTGCGGCCAGGTGCAAATTTACGCATTACAGTCACGCTCCGCTCAAGGCATCCAGTTTCAGTTGCACAACCTGGGTCAGGGGATTGGCCTGGCCCAGGCCATCGATGGCGCTCTGCCATGCCGCGCGGGCCTCGTCACGCTTGCCTTGCGCAGCCAGGACATCGCCACGGCGGTCGGCGAACAAGGCGGCAAAGGCTGCCGGCGGGTTGTTCAACTGCGCCAGGGCGGCATCGTATTGCTTCTGGTCCAGCATCATGCCCGCCAGGCGCAGGCGCGCCACGGCCTGCATGGACGGGTTCTTGTTCTGGCCGGCCAGCCATTCGAGCTGTTCGCGCGCACCGGCGTCATCTTTCTGGGCCTGCAGCGCCTGAGCGGCCACGAGGGCGCCGCGGGCGGCATAGCCGGTGTTCGGATACTTTTCGCGCAGCGTCGCGGCGGCCGTCTTGATGCGCACCGCGGAATCGGCGCCACCCAGGCGGGCCGCATCTTCGAGGGCTTCGAAGTAACCCATGGCCTGGTTGGCGCGATGCGATTCATACGCCTTCCAGCCCCACCAGCCGCCCCAGGCCAGGAGCACGACCGTCACCAGCGTGAGCACGAGCGTCCCGTAGCGGGCCCACCACGCCTTGATCGCGTCGAGTTTTTCCTGTTCTTCCAGATCGTATGCCATGCCTTAACCCTTGTTGTTCAATGCGTCGGCCAGCTTCGCCAGCGGCACCTGCTGCTGGGCCGCCTCGCCCTGTTCCTGCGCGCGCAGGAACTTGACGCTGGCGGTCTGCGTAGCCACTTCGTCGGCGCCAAGAATAACCGCAACGCGGGCGCCGCTGGCGTCCGCGCGCTTGAATTGCGACTTGAAGCCCGCCGATCCGGCATGCACGATGACCGACAGACCCGCGTCGCGCAGGTCTTCGCCGACGCGCGCGGCCAGACGCTGCGCCTCTTCGCCCTGGTGCACGACGTAGACGTCGCACTCGGCGGGCGCGGCGATGTCCACGCTTTGTTCCCACAGGTCGAGCAGGCGTTCCATGCCGATGGCAAAGCCCACGGCGGGCGCCGGCTTGCCGCCCAGCAGTTCGACCAGGCCGTCGTAGCGGCCGCCGCCGCAGACCGTGCCCTGCGAGCCGAGGCGATCCGTGACCCACTCGAACACGGTGAGGTTGTAGTAGTCCAGGCCGCGCACCAGACGCGGGTTCAGGCGGTACTCGATGCCGGCGTCGGTCAGGCGCTGGCACACGCCTTCGAAGTGCGCGCGGGATTCTTCGCCCAGGAAGTCGAACAGGCGCGGCGCGCTGTCGGCCATCTCCTGCATGGCGGGATTCTTCGTGTCCAGCACGCGCAGCGGGTTGCTGTACATGCGGCGCTGGCCGTCTTCGTCGAGGACGTCGCGGTGCTTTTCCAGATGCTGGATCAGGGCGGCGCGATGCGCGGCGCGCTCGGCGGGCTGGCCCAGCGAATTCAGTTCGAGGCGCACGTCCTTCAGGCCCAGCAGTTTCCAGAGTCGGGCCAGCATGACGATGAGTTCCGCGTCCACGTCGGGACCGGCGAAACCGAGCGCTTCGACGTCGATCTGGTGGAACTGGCGGTAGCGGCCACGCTGCGGGCGCTCGTGGCGGAACACGGGGCCGATGGAGTAGACGCGCTGCGGACGGTCGTAGAGCAGGTTGTGCTCGATGGAGGCGCGCACGATGCCCGCGGTCATCTCGGGGCGCATGGTCAGCGACTCGCCGTTGAGCGCGTCGGTGAACGTGTACATTTCTTTTTCGACGATGTCGGTGACTTCACCGATGCCGCGCGCGAACAGGCGCGTATGCTCAAGCACGGGCGTACGCACATTGCGATAGCCATAGCCGCGCAGCCAGCCGCGCACGATTTCCTCGAATTGCTCCCAGCGGGCGCTCGCACCCGGAAGCAGGTCATTCATGCCGCGTATGGCGGCGACTTTCTGGAAAGCTTGAGTCATCTTGATCATGCCGCGCCGCGCGCCGGGAAGCGCGCCAGCGGCTACACCCTTACTTTAGTGAGAGGCGAGCGCGCCATAGCGGCGCGCAACGTATTCTTCAACGATGGCCTGGAACTCTTCGGCGATATGGTCGCCCTTGAGCGTGACCGTCCGCTCGCCGTCAACGAACACAGGCGCGGCCGGCACTTCGCCGGTGCCCGGCAGGCTGATGCCGATGTCGGCGTGACGGCTTTCGCCCGGCCCATTGACCACACAGCCCATCACCGCGACGTTCATGCTCTCGACGCCGGGGTACTGCGTGCGCCACACCGGCATCTGCCGGCGCAGGAACGACTGGATGCTGTCGGCCAGTTCCTGGAAGAACGTGCTGCTGGTGCGGCCGCAACCCGGGCAGGCGACGACCATGGGCGTGAAGGCGCGCAGGCCCATGGTCTGCAGGATTTCCTGCGCGACGATGGCTTCGCGGCTGCGCTCGCCGCCCGGTTCGGGCGTGAGCGAAATGCGGATGGTGTCGCCGATGCCCTGCTGCAGCAGCACGGCCAGCGCGGCCGTGGAAGCCACGATGCCCTTGCTGCCCATGCCAGCTTCGGTCAGGCCCAGATGGAGCGGGTAGTCGCAACGGGCGGACAGGTCGCGATAGACGGCGATCAGGTCCTGGACGTGGCTGACCTTGCACGACAGGATGATGGCGTCGCGCCGCAGGCCGAGTTCTTCGGCGCGCTGGGCATTGCTGATGGCCGACACGACAAGCGCGTCGCGCATGACGGCTTGCGCTTCCCACGGCTGGGCGCGACGGCTGTTTTCGTCCATCTTGCGCGCCATGAGTTCGTGATCGAGGCTGCCCCAGTTGACGCCGATACGCACCGGCTTGTCATAGCGGCAGGCGACTTCGATCATTTGCGCGAAGTTGTCGTCGCGGCGCTTGCCGCCGCCCATGTTGCCGGGGTTGATGCGGTACTTGGACAGCGCCTGGGCGCACTCCGGGAATTGCGTCAGCAGCTTGTGGCCGTTGTAGTGGAAGTCCCCTACCAGCGGCACGTTCACGCCCATGCGGTCGAGCTGTTCGCGGATGGCGACGACTTCGCGGGCTGCTTCGGGCGTGTTCACCGTGATGCGCACCAGTTCGGAGCCGGCCTGGGCCAACTCTTTGACCTGGATGGCGGTGGCGATGGCGTCCGCGGTGTCGGTGTTGGTCATGGACTGGACCACGACCGGGGCGTCGCCGCCCACGGTGACGACGCGATCGCCCCACTTCACCGCGACGGAGCGCGTGGCGCGGCGCGCCGCGGCCCCCACCGGGGGAGGCGGCGCATCCTGGCAAGGCAGAGAAGAATCTTGCATCGGGTGGAACCGGGTTACTTGGTCGGTTTGGGCAGCCAGTCGGCCGGCAGCCAGTGCTGCGGCAACCAGCCTTGCCAGAAGGCATACGCCACGCCAGCGGCCAGCACCAGCACGATGGCGATGAGCCATCCCCAGGACGTCGTGGACGAGCGGTCGTCGTCGGCGCTGGATTGCGGAATAGAATGCGCCGAGTGCAGAGAACTCGGGCTCAGCTTGGCCGGGCCGGTAGCGCGGGCCTTGGGATCGAGCGAATCGACGATGGCCTGCGCATCGGCGCCCAGCAGGCGCGCGTAGTTGCGGACCAGGCCGCGCAAGGAAACGCCGGTGGGCAGGTTGTCCCACTGCTCGTTTTCAAGGGCTTCGATCTGCTTGGTGGAAAACTTGATGCGGCTGGACACTTCGTCGAGCGACCAGCCCTTGGACTGGCGCAAGCCGCGCAATGCGGCGCCCACGCTGCCCGAGGCGCCGGCGGACGGTTCGGAAACTGCAGAAGCGATATCCTGCGTCATGCGTGCACCTGTCTGATTGGTATGGTCTGGCGCTGTGCGGCGTTGCGCTCGGTGATCCGAGTGCGGTCGCGCACCTCTCCGGCCAGTTGGCCGCAAGCCGCATCGATGTCGTCGCCCCGGGTCTTGCGGACCGTCGTGATGATGCCGGCGTCCATGAGACGCTGGGCAAACACTTTCACCCGCGCCGAGCTCGAGCGCTTCAGGCCGGACGCGGGGAAGGGGTTGAACGGGATCAGGTTGAGCTTGCAGCGCACCTGGCGTGCAATGTGGATCAGTTCCTTGGCGTGCTGGTCGGTGTCGTTGATGCCGTCCAGCATGCAGTATTCAAATGTGATGAAGTCGCGCGGGGCGAACGCCAGGTAGCGTTCGCAAGCGGCCAGCAACTCCTTCAGCGGGTACTTCTTGTTCAGCGGCACCAGTTCGTCGCGCAGCGCGTCGTTGGGCGCGTGCAGCGATACGGCCAGCGCCACGGGACAGTCCTGCGACAGGCGGTCCATCATGGGGACCACGCCAGATGTGGACACCGTGACGCGGCGGCGCGACAGGCCATAGGCGTTGTCGTCCAGCATGAGACGCAGGGCCGGCAGGACCTGGTCGTAGTTGAGCAGGGGTTCGCCCATGCCCATCATGACGACGTTGCTGATGACACGGGTGTCTTCGGTGGCGCGGGCGCCTTCCAGGCGCGCGGTGCCGATGTCGGCTTCGAGCACGCGCTTGGCCCACCACAACTGGCCGATGATCTCGCTGGTCTTCAGGTTGCGGTTGAAGCCCTGGTGCCCGGTCGAGCAGAAGCGGCAGTTCACCACGCAGCCGGCCTGGCTGGAAATGCACAGCGTGCCGCGGTCGTCTTCGGGAATGAAGACGGTTTCGATGGCATTGCCCTGCCCCACGTCGAACAGCCACTTGCGCGTGCCGTCGGTCGAGCGCTGCTCGATGTTGACGGGCAACGCCTCAATGCGGCAGTGCGTGGCCAGTTGGCCGCGGAATTCGCGGGCCAGGTCGGTCATGGCGTCGAACGAATCGGCGCCGCGCTGGTGCATCCAGCGCTGCAACTGGCGGGCACGAAACGGCTTGCCGCCCCACTGTCCGACCAGTTCGGACAGGGCGGAGCTGTCCAGCCCCAGCAGATTGATTCGTTCGACGGATTCCATAACCAGGTAAAACCAAAACAGAAGCTAGAGCTAAAGCCAGAGCCAAGACAAAGACTGACGCCGAGGCCTGGACTGAAGCTGAAGCGATCTCAACAACTCAAGCCAAAAATCAACGGCTGTGGATGTTGATTTCGGGGAAGAAGAAAGCCACTTCGACGGCAGCCGTTTCCGGCGCATCCGAGCCGTGGACGGCGTTGGCGTCGATGCTGTCGGCGAAGTCGGCGCGGATGGTGCCCGGGGCGGCCTTCTTGGGGTCGGTGGCGCCCATCAGGTCGCGGTTCTTCTGGATGGCGTCTTCGCCTTCCAGGACTTGCACGAACACGGGGCCCGAGATCATGAAGTCGACCAGGTCCTTGAAGAAGGGGCGTTCCTTGTGCACGGCGTAGAAACGCTCGGCGTCGGCGCGCGACAGTTGGGCCAGGCGGGCGGCGATGACCTTCAGGCCGGCTTGCTCGAAACGGCCGACGATCTGGCCGATCACGTTCTTGGCGACGGCGTCGGGCTTGATGATCGAGAGGGTGCGTTGGATGGACATAAAAGACTCCGAAAACTGATTTCTGACGGGTTTCTAGTTAATTGCCTGGCGGGGCTCTGCGCTTGGCGATGTCGCCCTTCGATGCCACCGTTCGGTGCCGTCTACGAGCGTGTCGCGCCCTTGGCGCGCAGGCGATCCGAAACGAATGGGTGCCTCGGGCCGCTCTGTTCCACCTACCAGGACAGGATTCGACACTGCCGACCTGTCGGAGGCGTCCCGGATTGCCTGCGGGATTCCGGATGCGGGTGAATCTGGACGATTCTGCGCGCATTTCCGAAGGAATCCTCAATGAATTCAGGGACTTCTAAAAGGTTTACAGTAACCCGGTATTCTAACACGCTGAGAAGACCGCATTACATCTTAAAATGAGCGGTTTGCTGCCCGCGTCCTATCCGGGCGCCCCTGTCTGCCGGAACTTAGTAATGACTCAAGCTGCTCCCCCGAACGCCGCGCCCATCGCCGGCGAAACCCCGGAACTCTCCAAGAGCTTCGAACCCTCCGAACTGGAATCCCGCTGGTATGCCGAGTGGGACAAGCGCGGCTACTTCGCCGCCGGCCAGCACGTAGAAACGGGGACGGAAAGTCAGCCCTACGTCATCCAGTTCCCGCCACCCAACGTGACCGGCACGCTGCACATGGGCCACGCGTTCAACCAGACCATCATGGACGGGCTGATCCGCTACCACCGCATGTCCGGCGACGACACCGTGTTCATCCCGGGCACCGACCACGCCGGCATCGCCACGCAGATCGTCGTTGAAAGACAGCTCGACGCGCAAAAGGTTTCGCGCCACGACCTGGGCCGCGAAAAGTTCGTTGAGAAAGTGTGGGAATGGAAAGAAAAATCCGGCAGCGCCATCACCGAGCAGGTGCGCCGCCTGGGCGCGTCGGCCGACTGGCCGCGCGAGTACTTCACCATGGACGAGCGCATGTCGCGCGGCGTGGTGGAAACCTTTGTCCGCCTGCATAAACAAGGACTGATCTACCGCGGCAAGCGCCTGGTCAACTGGGACCCCAAGCTGCTGACGGCCGTTTCCGACCTGGAAGTCCAGTCCGAAGAGACCGATGGCCACATGTGGCACATCCTCTACCCCTTCGTCGATGGCCCGCAAACCATCGTCGACAAGGACGGCCAGACGGTCACGCTGCGCGGCATGACCATCGCCACCACCCGCCCCGAGACCATGCTGGCCGACGGCGCCCTGTGCGTCCACCCCGACGATCCCCGTTACAAGCACCTGGTCGGCAAGGAAGTCGAACTGCCGCTGTGCGACCGCAACATTCCCATCATCGCCGACGATTTCGTCGACCCGGCCTTCGGCACGGGCTGCGTGAAGATCACCGGCGCGCATGATTTCAACGACTACGCCTGCGCGATGCGCCACGATCTGCCGCTGATCGTGATCTTCACGCTGGACGCGCACATCAACGAGAACGGCCCCAAGCAGTTCCAGGGCATGGAACGCTACGAGGCGCGCAAGGCCGTTGTTGCGCAACTGGAAGCCGAAGGCTATCTGGTCAAGGTCGAGCCGCACAAAATGATGCAGCCCAAGGGCGACCGCACCGGCGTCGTGCTGGAGCCCATGCTGACCGATCAGTGGTTCGTGGCCATGAGCAAGCCCGCGCCGGAAGGCACGCTGAATCCCGGCAAGAGCATCACCGAGGTCGCGCTGGAAGTGGTGGCCGACGGCCGCATCCAGTTCTACCCCGAGAACTGGACCACCATCTACAACCAGTGGCTCAACAACATCCAGGATTGGTGCATTTCGCGCCAGCTCTGGTGGGGCCACCAGATTCCGGCGTGGTATTCGGAAGACGGCCAGGTGTTCGTCGCCCACGACGAAGCCGAAGCCATCGAACAGGCCCGCGCCGCCGGCGTGTCGGGCCCGCTCACGCGCGATCCGGACGTGCTGGACACCTGGTTCTCGTCGGGCCTGGTGCCCTTCACCACGCTGGGCTGGCCGGAAAACACGCCGGACCTGCAGCGCTATCTGCCCTCCAGCGTCCTGGTCACGGGCTTTGACATCATCTTCTTCTGGGTGGCGCGCATGGTCATGCTGACCACGCACATGACCGGCCAGATTCCGTTCAAGCACGTCTATGTGCACGGCTTGATCCGCGACGCCGACGGCCAGAAGATGAGCAAATCCAAGGGCAACACGCTGGACCCGGTGGACCTGATCGACGGCATCGACCTGGACGGCCTGGTGGCCAAGCGCACCTACGGCCTGATGAACCCCAAGCAGGCCGGCGCGATCGAAAAAGCGACACGCCGCCAGTATCCGGACGGCATCCCCGCCTACGGCACCGACGCGTTGCGCTTCACGATGGCCGCCTACGCCACGCTGGGCCGCAACATCAATTTCGACCTCAAGCGTTGCGAGGGCTACCGCAACTTCTGCAACAAGCTGTGGAACGCCACGCGCTTCGTGCTGATGAACACCGAAGGCCACGACCTGACGGTGGCGGACGCCGGCGAGCTGTCCTTCGTCGACCGCTGGATCGTCAGCCAGATGCAGACCCTGGAAGCCGACGTGGCGCGCGGTTTTGCCGACTACCGCTTCGACAACATCGCCAACGCGCTCTACCGCTACGTGTGGGACGAGTACTGCGACTGGTACCTGGAACTGGCCAAGGTGCAGATCCAGACCGGCACGCCGGCCCAGCAACTCGGCACGCGCCGCACGCTGATCCGCGTGCTGGAATGCGTGCTGCGCCTGGCCCATCCGATCATTCCGTTCATCACGGAAGAGCTGTGGCAGAAGGTGTCCGTCGTGGCGGGCAAGCGCAAGGAAGGCGTCGCCGACAGCGTCAGCGTGCAGCCCTATCCGAAGGCCAATCCGCAAGCCGTGGACGCGGCCGCCGAGGCCGCGGTGGCCGAACTGAAGGCGCAGGTCGAGGCCGTCCGTGCGCTGCGCGGCGAGATGAACCTGTCGCCCGCCCAGAAGGTGCCGCTGTGCGCCCAGGGCGACGCACCCATGCTGACCCGCAACGCGCCGTACCTGGCCGCGCTGGCCAAGCTGAGCCAGGTTGAGGTGCTGGACGCCCTGCCCGACGCCGGCGCCCCCGTGCAGGTCGTGGGTTCCAGCCGCCTGATGCTGCACGTTGAAGTCGACGTGGCGGCCGAGCGTGTGCGCCTGGACAAGGAAATCGCGCGCCTGACCGGCGAGATCGCCAAGGCCCAGGGCAAGCTGTCCAACGCCAGCTTCGTCGAACGCGCCCCCGCGGCCGTGGTCGAACAGGAGAAGGCGCGCATGGCGCAGTTTGGCGAGACCCTGCAGAAGGTGCAGGAGCAGCGCGCCAAGCTGGGGGACTGATCTCCGCTTCGCTCGCAGCAACCCAGAAGCCCCGGACAGGTTCCGGGGCTTTTGTTTTGCTTGCCGCGCACACCGGGGTCCCGCGCATCGCGGGCGCGGGCGCAGGCGCAGGCGCGTGACGGCGACGTGCGGCCGATGGCGGACAGGCGGGGCGGAGACCCCTGCGGAAACATCAGGGGGAAACGGCCGGCGGAGACGTCAGGCGGCGTCGGTCGGCTTGGAAGCGCCGGCCGTGGAAGGCGCGGTGTCGGCGCCTGACGCCTTGCGCGGCCGGCGGCGGCGGGAAGGCGTCGTATCGGCAGGAAGCGGCGACCCGGCCAGCTCGGCCAGGAAACGCTCATCCAGCTTGTTCAGCCAGCCCTTGGCTCGGGCCGCATCGATGAGCTCGGGCCGCCGCGCCGCGGTCAACGCCAGCGAGCGATCACGGCGCCAACGCGCGATATTGGCATGATGCCCGCTCAACAAGGGCGCCGGCACCGGCTCGCCCTCATAGACTTCCGGGCGCGTGTAGTGCGGGCTGTCCAGCAGACCGGACAAGGTGTCGTTGAACGAATCCTGCAGAGCGGAGTCGCCATCATTGAGCACGCCGGGCAAGAGGCGCACAGCGGCATCGATCACCGCGAGCGCGGCGATCTCTCCGCCGGACAGCACGAAGTCGCCCAGGGAGATTTCATGGGTGACGCAGCGATCGATGAACCGCTGGTCGACGCCTTCGTAGCGGCCGCAGATGAGGATGAGGCCATCGCTGGCGGCCAGGGCTTCGGCGCCCGCCTGGTCATAGCGCCGGCCAACGGGGGCCAGCAGCGCGACCGGCGCGGGACCCAGGCCTTGCTCGGCGCGGGATCGCTGAGCCGCACTGACGGCGGCCTCCAGGGGGCCGGCCATCATGACCATGCCAGGACCCCCGCCGTAGGGGCGGTCGTCCACGGTGCGATGCACGTCGTGGGTGAAATCGCGCGGATTCCAGGTGCGCAACTGCCACCGGCCCTGGGCATGGGCCCGGCCGGTGACACCGAGGTCGCGCACCACCCCGAACATCTCGGGGAACAGCGTAACGACGTCGATACGCATCAGAAATCCGCGGGCCAATCGCTGTCGATGCGGCGAGCAGCCAGATCGACGGCGTGGATGTGCGCGCGTACGAACGGAACGAGCATTTCGGCGGGCCGGCCTTTGGCGTCCAGCAGGGTCTCGGGACCTTGGTCCCCAGCCTTCTGGAGCTGGACCTTCAACACGGCATGCGCGCCGTTGTCGAGGACCTCGCTTACCACGCCTATCAGCGCGGGTTCGCCGTTGGCGCTGGAATACAGCGCGCAACCGATGAGATCGACCCAGTAGTATTCGTCTTCCTCGGGCGCGGGGAATGACCCGCGCGGCGCCTGCACGGTATGCCCGCGCAGCGCCTCGGCCTGGTCGCGATCCGTGATGCCCTGCAGTTGCGCCACCACGGTGGCGCCCTGCGAACGGGCTTGCAGGACCTTAATTGCGACAGGTGCAGACGCGACAGCGCCCCGCGCCAATTCAGGCACAGGGCGAGTCAACCACCATTGAGACGCTGAGAGCAGCACTTCGGCGTTGGCCGAATGCGGCTGCACTTTAACCCAGCCTTTCACACCGTAGGCTGCAGTGATGCGGCCAAGCTCGACCAAATCCGTGGGCGCCGCGTTGGAGGTTGCGGCATCAGGCATGTATCGTGCTCTTTATCGGGCTTAGATAGCTATGAATCAGCTATGAATGGTAGCTTTCAAGCGTGTAGCTTTCAGCGTGGAAAAACCAGCAGCTCGCGTATCAGCATCAGCCAAGAGTATCAGCCAAAAATACGCGACGCGGGCAATCAGGCCGCAGCGGAAACCTTGGCCGAGTATTCCTTGACCAGACGCTCGACGGCGGGCGACAGTTGCGCGCCGGTGCCGGTCCAGTACTGCACGCGATCCAGCGCAATGCGCAGGTTTTCCGTGCCTTCGCTAGCCACGGGGTTGTAAAAACCCACGCGCTCGATAAAACGGCCATCGCGACGGTTACGCGAATCGGTGGCCACCAGGTTGTAGAACGGACGCTTCTTGGACCCACCGCGGGCCAGGCGAATCACCACCATAGGTAATCCCTTGAATTAGTTGTGAAAAACGGGAAATTCTAGCACTGATTAAAGCCTGCTGGCAAATGGGAGTGCTGAATTCTGCGATGCGGCGCGATTTATATCCTAAAACACCACATCCGGGTATTCTACAAAACAAGGGCCCAGGCCCGCCGCAGCCCGAAGTGTAGCCTCCCCGCGCTGCTTGTGCCTGCAAACAGCCCGTTTTAATGCGTTTGAGCAGTTGTTGCGTCTGAAGAGCAATCTGATTGGAGCGATCGGATTCATGTCGACCCGCGCAAAACTCTACGCCACGTCTTTGCTGGTCGCCGTCCAGCGACCGCTTTCTCGCCCTCCCCGCCTCCCTGCCCGGCGTCCGGACTTATCGGACCATGCGGCTACGTCCCTGCTTTTTTCCCCACTTCCCCCCCACGAACTACCTCTCACTGGAGTGTGCACATCATGAAGAACCAAAAATCAGTCTTCGCTCCCGTCGCGCGCCTGGCTGTGGCTGGACTACTGGCGGGATCACTTGCGTTGCCTACTGGCGCGTCCGCGCGCGTGATCGGCGCCGCACTGACCACGGCGTCGGGCCAGGTCACGGCGGTGGACCCGGCCAGCCGGACGATCACGCTGCGCGGCGCCGATGGCAACACCGTGGAAATCGTTGCCGGGCCAGACATTCGCAACTTCCAGCAAATCAAGCCGGGGGACACGTTGACGCTGGACTATTACGAGTCCGTGGCGGTGGACGTGCGCCCGGCGGGCTCCGGCGCGCCGGAGGTCGTGACCGAGACTGCGGCCACCCGCGCCGCCAAGGGCGCGATGCCGGGCGGCGCCATCGGCCGGCAGACCACAATCACGGCCGAGATCTGGCATATCAATCGCAGCGCGAATCTGGTCATCTTGAAGGGGCCCCAGGGCGGCAGGCGCACCATCCAGGTCCGGGACCCGGCCCTGCGCGAGAAGCTTCAGCAGTTGAAGGAAGGCGATCTGGTGGACTTCACGGTCACCCAGGCGGTCGCCGCGGCCATCCACAGATAGACGGCGCGGCATGAAACAAGGCCCGCGATGAGCGGGCCTTGACGTTTGGGCGCGGGAGGTCGGCGCGCTAGCGTCGGCGCAGGAAATGCACGCAGCGCCCCTCGGCCTCTTGCTGCGCGACCAGCGTGTTGCCAGTCTGGCGGGCAAAGGCCTGGAAATCGCGGATGGCATTACGGTCGGTGGTGATGACGCGCACCACCTGTCCGCTTTCCATCTGCGCAAGCGCCTTCTTGGCCCGCAGAATGGGCAAGGGACAGGTCAGGCCGCTGGCATCGACCTCTTGCTCGAAGGCCGGCGCCTGGGCGCCGGCATCGAGACTGGAATCGACGTCGCTCATCAGAGGCGCTCGTCCACCCACTTCTGCACCCCGGCGATGGCCGCGGGGAGCGCGGCGATATCCGTGCCGCCGCCCATGGCCATGTCGGGACGGCCGCCGCCCTTGCCGCCCACCTGGCCGGCGACAAAGCCCACCAGATCACCGGCCTTGATGCGATCGGTCAGGTCGGCCGTGACGCCACCCACGACACTGATCTTGCCATCGGCAGAACCGGTGGCCAGCAGCACGACAGCGGGCTTCAGGCGGTCTTTCAGGTTGTCGACCATGCCGCGCAGCGCCTTGGGATCGACGTCGCCGATGCTGGCCGCCAGGACCTTGATGCCCTTGACGTCGACAGCGGCGCTGGAGGCCAGATCGTTGCCGGCGCTGGCAGCGAGCTTGTTGCGCGATTGCTCCAGTTCCTTTTCGAGCGTCTTGACCTGGTCCTGCACCTGCGCGATGCGCGCGGGCAGATCGGCGGGCGTGCTGCGCAGCATGCCGGCGACCTGGGTCAGCAAGGCGTTCTGGTTCTGCACCCAGGCGAGCGCGTTATCGCCGGTGATGGCTTCGATGCGACGTACGCCCGCCGCCACGCCGCCTTCGGAGACAATCTTGAACAGGCCGATGTCGCCGGTGCGGCTGACGTGCGTGCCGCCGCAGAGTTCACGCGAAAAGCCGATATCGAGGACGCGGACCGTATCGCCGTATTTTTCGCCGAACAGCGCCATGGCGCCGCCCTTGACCGCGTCGTCATAGCCCATGACCTGGGCAACGGTGGGCTGGTTGGCCAGGACTTCGGCGTTGACGATGGCTTCGACGCGAGCGATCTGCTCGGCCGTCAGCGGTGCGTCCTGCGCAAAGTCGAAACGGGTCTTGTCGGGATCGACGAGCGAGCCGCGCTGTTGCACGTGCGCGCCCAGGACCTGGCGCAGGGCCTTGTGCATGAGGTGCGTGGCCGAGTGGTTGCGCACCGTGCGGGCGCGGCGCACGGCGTCCACGCGCGCCAGCAGCGTATCGCCGACCGACAGCGATCCGGATTCCAGCACGCCATGGTGGCCGGACACGCCAGCCTGGATTTTCAGGGTGTCGGCGACGGCAAAACGCACGCCATCGGCTTGCAGGAGACCGGTGTCGCCCACCTGGCCGCCGGACTCCGCGTAGAACGGGGTGGCGTCCAGCACGACGACCGCGCTCTGGCCGGCCTGCACTTGCTGGACCTGCGTGCCATCCACGTACAGGGCCGTGACCTTGACGTTGTCCAGTTCGAGCTTTTCGTAGCCTTCGAAGCGCGTCTCGGCGCCTTCATAGCTGAGGCCTTCGGCCATCTTGAACTTGCCGGCGGCTCGGGCCTGGTCGCGCTGGCGCTCCATGGCGACTTCGAAGCCAGCCATGTCGACCTCGACTTCACGTTCGCGGCAGATGTCGGCGGTGAGGTCGACCGGGAAGCCATAGGTGTCGTAAAGCGTGAACAGCGTGGTGCCGTCCAGCACGCCGCCCTTGGGCACGTTGGCCAGGGCGGAGTCCAGGATGCGCATGCCGTGTTCGAGGGTTTCGCCGAAGCGCTCTTCTTCCTGCTTGAGCACCTGGGCCACGCGCTCGGCCGCGGCGGCCAGCTCCGGATAGGCCTCGCCCATTTCGGCGACGAGATCCGGCACCAGGCGATGGAAGAAAGGCTTGGTCTGGCCCAGCTTGTAGCCGTGGCGCAGGGCGCGGCGGACGATGCGGCGCAGCACGTAGCCCCGGCCTTCGTTGCTGGGGATCACGCCGTCGACGATGAGGAACGAGCAGGCGCGGATGTGGTCGGCGATGACCTTGAGCGAGTTGTCTTCCAGATCCTTGATGCCGGTTTCGCGCGCGGCGGCCGCAATGAGGTGCTGGAAGAGGTCGATTTCGTAGTTGGAATGCACGCCCTGCAGCACGGCGGCGATGCGTTCCAGACCCATGCCGGTATCGACACAGGGACGCGGCAGGCGCGGCATGTTGCCCGCGGCATCGCGTTCGAACTGCATGAACACGAGGTTCCAGATTTCGATGTAGCGGTCGCCGTCTTCTTCGGGGGATCCCGGAGGGCCGCCCCAGATCTCGGGGCCGTGGTCAAAGAAGATTTCCGAGCACGGACCGCAGGGGCCGGTGTCCGCCATCTGCCAGAAGTTGTCGGAGGCGTAGCGCGCGCCCTTGTTGTCACCGATGCGGATGATGCGCTCGGTCGGCACGCCGACTTCCTTGGCCCAGATGTCATAGGCCTCGTCGTCTTCCTGGTAGACCGTGACCCAGAGCTTTTCCGCCGGCAGCTTGTAGACCTGCGTCAGCAGCTCCCATGCGTACTGGATGGCGTCGCGCTTGAAGTAGTCGCCAAAGCTGAAATTGCCCAGCATTTCGAAGAACGTATGGTGGCGGGCGGTATAGCCCACGTTCTCCAAGTCATTGTGCTTGCCCCCGGCGCGCACGCTGCGCTGCGACGAGGTTGCACGCGTGTACGACCGCGATTCCT
Source organism: Achromobacter sp. NFACC18-2 (assembly GCF_900108985.1). Classification (NCBI taxonomy): domain Bacteria; kingdom Pseudomonadati; phylum Pseudomonadota; class Betaproteobacteria; order Burkholderiales; family Alcaligenaceae; genus Achromobacter; species Achromobacter sp. NFACC18-2. Next base: position 67,971 of record NZ_FNYM01000019.1, read on the forward strand.
TGCCCGTGAAGACGTCCTTGAACTGGACCATGCCCGAATTGGTGAAGAGCAGGGTCGGGTCGTTGCCGGGGACGAGCGACGACGAAGGGACGATGGTGTGTCCCTTGGACTTGAAGAATTGCAGGAACTGCTGGCGAATCTCGGAGGATTTCATCGTGGATGAAGCAGAATTTAGGGCGAATCGCCAATTATAGAGGGTTGGCGGGAATACGCGGGAACGGGTTGGGGCGGGCTTAGCGGACGCAGACATAGCCGGTGGTCCAGCCTTCGGTTTCCGTCCATTTGCCGCCCGCCGACACAATGACGCCTGCGTAGCCTTCGGGGCACGAGCATTGGCCCGTGCGGGGATTGGCCGTGGAGACGCCCGTGTAATGAAAGCAGCCCAAGGGGTAATTGATGCTGAAGGCGCCGCCGAAGCCCCCGCTCGCCTGCATCCAGGCGCCCGATTCGCAGGAGAGCAGTTGGCCGACGGCGGACGTGGCCAGCGCCCCCGGTTGCGCGCCGCAGGCATGTCCGGGGACCTCCCGCGCGCCCACGGTGACGTGGCCGCCCGCATCGAGATCGCCCGCCACGGACAGCTTGCCTTGCAGGTCCGGGTCGCGGGTGTCGCGCAGCTTGACGTAACCGCTCAGATCGGGCTGTCCGCTGCCCGCCCCCGCCCACAAGGCCAGGGTGCCGGGTGCGTAGGTGGGCGCCCCGGCGGCCGGGGGATTGGGAAAACTGTACGCGGCGCCCCGGAGCTGCGCGGGCGCTTGCGGCCACACCGCCCCGCCGTAGCCCCCCGCCGCCTCGATGACGGCGGCCATGGCAAGAGGGTCCGGAACTTGCGCCCCCTTTTTCAGCAAGGGCTTATCGGCATAGACGACGCCGTCCAGGCGACACGGCTCGCCCGGACAGGTCGGACCGCGCCAGATCCGGATATCGGCGCCGAAACCCAGGGCCGACTGGTCGGGGAAATCGGCAGGCAGGTGACCCTGACCACGCAGTTCGGCCAGGGTGGGCCGCAAGGCGTCCCCGAACCACGGCCGGCCCTGGCCGTCCGTGGGCGCATCGCCCTTGGACAGCGCGTCGGCATGCCGCGACAGCACGCCGGCCACCGCCAGTCGAATCTGGGTCATCCATACGCCCGTGGATCGCGCCGCGGACGCCTCGATGCCGTGGACGACTTCGTTGGAGGCCCAAATGGCGACTGCGGTGGTGATGGCCAGGGCCACGACCATCCCGACCAGGGAAAAGCCTGGCTGGCGCGCGCGGCTGCCGGCCCGGCACCTGTGGCGCCCCGGGACGCCTGAGTTGCGCAGGGGCGCGCTCATCTTGCGGTAAACACGAATGTGTTCACGTCGCCCTGGCTGCACTGCGCCTGGGCCTGCGCGGCGCGATAAGGCGTGGCGGGCTGGGCGATCGAGTCCTTGACGACCTTGGCGCCGCTGCTCCCGGTGATGGAGATGATTTCCGACACCCGCTGCAGCACGGAAGCCAGCGCGGGGCATGCCGCATGGCTGACGCTGGTGAGGGTGAGCGTGAACGCGGAGCCCATGCCCGCGCCATCGACGGCCGCGGGCTCGACCTCGACGGTGCCGCTGCCGCCGGTTCCGCTGCCTCCCAGGCCGTGCGCCACGCTGGCCGCCGCGCCTGTTCCCTGCACGGCAAGCACCGTCGAATCGCGCAGTGCGTTGGCCAGGGCGCCGGTATCGAGGCCGACATAGGGCGTCACGCCGCCGCCCTGCGCATTGATCTTCATGCTGGCGATGAATCGTTGCAGTTCTTCGCCGACTTTGGGCACCTTGTTCTCGATGACGTAACCGCCGATGGCGGGGATGCCGACAATGGCGATGAGCAGGACGATCGCGGTGACGATGGACACTTCCATCAACGAAAACCCTTGCTGGCGCGCGGCGCCGAATCGAGACTTCCCGATTTCTTTCATGACTACCCTCTTTGAATAAAGCGCGCAGCGCGAGCCGCGCCGTTGTCGCCAACCCGTGATGCCCTACTGGCTGGCATAGAAATTCGTCAATGCCTGGCGTAGCTGGTCTATCACCGCGTAATGCCAGAGCGTGATGCCCAGCACCGTGGCAAGCGACGAGATCAGCAATGACCAGCGCAACACGAGCGCCTGTCGCCGCACCCGCGCCAGGAGCCGCGACTCGACACGCAGGCGCACGCGAGCCAGGCCGGGCTCCACGCCCAATGCGTCCATCATGTCGGCCATGTACCACCAGGTTTCGGGATCCAGCAGCCCGGTGCCGAATATTTCGGCGCCGCTGGCGCCCGCGTCGATGCGGCTCAGCATGGCCTGCAGATGGGCGTGCAGCCACGGCGGCGCGTCCCGCCCCTGCACCGCCAGCGCGCGGCGCAACCGTGTGTCGGCCGCGCCGTGCTGCCTGATGAGCACCGCAAGCAACGACAGGAAGCGGATCGCCTGAAAATCGCGGTACAGCCGCCAGAGCAGCCAGCGGTCGAGCACGGCACGGAAATCGCCCGTGAGATTGGCCAGCGACCACAGGACCAGCAAGACGGCGCCGAAGATCAGTACGACCCATAGCGCGAGCCATTGCTTCAGCCCGCTGGCCAGCGCGAAGAGCGCGCGGGTCAGCGGCGCGTAGTCTTCGGCCGGCACGACCTGGAAAACCTGCTGCAGCCGGGGAACGCTGAAGAACGGGATGGCGCACAGCAAGGCGAAGGCCACGATGGTCGCAACCACGCCGGTGGCGGCCGCCGACACCAATGCCCCCCAGGCCTCGGACGCCAGCCTGACGGCGCGGGCCAGATCCCGCAATGCCGCGGCCAGGTCGCCGCCCTCTTCCTGTACGCAGCTCAGCAACTGGCATTCGTTGTGCGGCAGCGTTTCCGACCACGCCACACCCAGATCGCCGCCAGCGTCGAGATAGGCGACCGCCCAGTGCTGGCAGAGACGGCCGCGCACCGTGTCAGGCCCGTAGCGGCGCGCATCGTCCTCGAAAATGTCGCGCAGGCTCTTGCGCCCCTGCGTGCCTTCGACGACGTCGGCGAGGTAGTCGTAGTAGTCGGCACGCTGCGCGCGAAAACGCAGCGCGTCCCAGCGCAGCCGATGCTGGCCGCCGAAACGCGGCAACCAGGGGGAGGCGCGCGGCGCGAGGTCAGGCATGGCGGCCTCCCCCGGGCGTCGCCGCATGTATGTCCGCGTGGCTCAAAGAGGCACCGATGCGTGGCGCGACGGGCAGTTCGAATCTGCGCAACAGCGTGCGCGGATCGATTTCGCCGAGACTGACCCGGTACACGGCGCAATCGAGCGCCCGCACGCCGTGCGCGGCGGCGTCGCGCCAGGCCGTGCCCGTTGCCGGCTGAAATTGCTGCTTCAGCCCCAGGTTGTCGCGCCGTCGCACCAGGTCCAGAAAGCCCTGCGCCCGCTCGGGTTCGATCATCTCGGCGGCGACGCAGCGGCCCGACGTGCCGTTGAGTTCCGGCATGTGAGGGCGCCGGCAATAGGAACAGCCGGCCGCGTTGCGGGCCTTGAGCGCATTGGCGTCCAGGCCGAAAGCCGCTTGCAGGCCATGCACCCAGCCGCGCCAGTCCCATCCGCCCGCCTGCTGCGCGGCGCCGCGAGACCACAGGCTGTCGACCGGCAAGGCGCAGCCCTCGCAAAGCCTTGGCAGCAGGGTCTGGTACACGAGCAGCTTCAGGATGCCGGGCGACGCGAGGAATTCGCGCGAGACGCCGATCGCATCGGAAGCCAGCCGCTCGGGGATCATCGCGGCCGAAGCGGCGTGCGTCGTCGCATACAGGCTGACGCCCGAACTGGCGAGGTCCATGAAGGCGCGGCCGGTCTGGGTGTCGCGGATTTCGCCGATCAGCAGGTCATTCATGGCGGACCGCTTGATAGTCTTGAGCTTGGCGTCCAGCGTGGGCCAGGCCGAATCCGCGAGCGCCCCCGACAGCGTGTTCTGCAGCGCATTGCCGATGTGGTATTCCACCGGGTCTTCAAGCGTGATGACCTTGCGCGTCGGTGCGATGCCGCGCATCAATGCGGCGATGGTGGTGGACTTGCCGGAGCCGACCACGCCCGCCAGCACGATCGCCCCGCCCTCGCGCTCGCGCGCCCGCAACAGGGTTTCGGCTTGCCCCGGCAGGTAGCCCAGCGCCTGCAGGTCGCCATTGACGGTGGCGTCCAGGCGCAGGATGCGCAGGCACACCGAGGGTCCCGCATCAGCGGCCAGCGAGGCCCAGCGCAACACGATGGGCGCCGAGTCGACGTCCAGCGATATACGACCCTGTTGCTCGACCGCCGGATCGAACACGGCGCCGTTTCCGCCGCGCACGTCCATCCATGCCACAGCCAGGACTTCGAGCAAGGTGGCGCTGGACAGGCCGGCGAACCGATCGGTGCCGACATATTCGCCGTGAATGGTGTAGCGGATTTCTCCCGTGTCGCGCCGCTGGTCGACGTTGATGTGGACATCGCTGGCGCCCTGCATGACGCCCCAGCGGACGATGTCGAGAAACAAGGCCGCCAGCGCCGAGGCGCGCTCGGCCTGATTGGCGCGGGCCAGGCGCCCCGGTCCCGACGGCACGAACTGGCCGCGCGCGATCATCAGCAGGAGCGGCGCGGGAAGCATGTAGCGCGCCGGCTGCGCCAGGCGGTATCCCGCCGCCCTGACCATGCGTTCGACCTCGTCGATCTGGTCGCCCACGGTGTATTCCTTCACGGCGAAGATCGCGGCCTCGCCGCCTTCAAGCAGGACCGGGCACAGCCGGCCGGCAAGCGAGGCCAGGTCGAACTGGCGGCCCAGCGCGCGGACGAATGCCGGGTCCAGGCTCGCGACGTCTTCGGGCGTGTGCAGCTCGGGGACGCGCTCGCCCGCCCCGGCGGGAAGCAGGGTTTGATTCGTCATGGCCGCGGGCCTCGCGCTTCCAGGCATGCGGTCTGGTCGCGGCCGTCTCGATGCAGGCGCACGCAGGCGCCATCGATGGCCAGCAGCCGATACGGCTCCAACGTGGCGCTTCCCGCCACGGGATCGGCGCGCCCCGCCCGGTAACGCAGCAGCGACCCGTTGACGACAATGTCGACGTTTAGGCTGCGCGCCGTGCCGAATATCGCGGCCACCCGGATGTCGTCGCGCAAGCGCGCGGGCGCGGGCCGCTCGGACGCCATGTCGGCTCCGTCGCCCGCGGCGCAGATGCCCGGCACGCGACAAGCCGCCAGCGCGGCGGCGGCATCCGCGCGCAACAGCGTGCGCACGGTTTCGGCTTCCGGCCAGGGCTGCAGGTCCGTTGCCGCGGCCGACCCGGCCTGCGATGGTGCCGGCGAGGCTGCCGCGGCGTTCAACGTCAGCCCGATGACGAGACCGAAGAATGTCCGTCCGACGACGCGGCGGCGATCGAAGCGATGTTTAGTCCATTTCATAGAGATCTCCCTGCAATTCGGCGACGAGCGCGCTGGCCGCCAGACTCGGCCGCGCCTGCGGCTGCACGTCCACCACGAGGCGCGACCAGCGGACCGCGGAGACGGGGCCAGGCATCAGCGCCATGGAGCGCAAAGGCCCGTGCAGAACGAGGCTGCGCCGCCGGATCGCGGGCATCTCCGGCGCCGCTGCGCCGGCTTGTGCGGCAGAGGCGCGCCCCGCCGCCGGCACGCCCGGCATCCGGGGCACGAGCGGCGTGGACGGCGACAACGTCACGGAAGCGAACGCCGGCCGCAGCCCTTGCAGCCCGCCGGCCACCCGCGTGTCGACCTGCAAAGCGGTAGGCAGCGTCATGTCGGCCAGCCGGATCGGGGCCGACGCCACTTGCCACGCCAGCGTGGCTTCCTCGAGCGGTTTGAACGACACCTGCCAACCGGCGGGGCGCAAGGCGTAAAGACCGTCATTGGTGGCGAGCGGATGGGCCCTGGCGTACACGGCGGTGCAGTTCCAATGCAGGGGTCCGGCTTCGCACTGGGCGCGGCGCAAGGCCCAGCCCTGCACCTGCACGGGCAGCGCAGCCACCCCGGCCAGCAGGCGCATGAGGCCCGCGGCTGGATGCAGGGTCGTACCGCGCAGCAGGGCGTGGTACGCATCGGCCACCGGGTCCCGGACCTGAACCGGCTCGGGCCGGACGGCCTCTTTGCGCCAGAGCGGCTTGACGGTGGCGTTCCACACCAAGGGCGCCACGGCAGCCAACCCGAGGCAGGCAAGAAAGAGACGCAACGCGACGGGCAGTTCGGCCCAGCGCGAGGGCAAGGCCGTCAACGCCGCGCCCGGTTCCACAGCCTGCGCCAACGCGGTCCAGACCTGGTCGGCGGGGTGCTCCTGCAAGGAAGGACGTTGCGCGATCAACGCGAGCCGTTCCTGCTGCGCGTCGTCGAACGAACCGAACACCCGGTCCGTCTGCGACAGGACCGCGCCGCCCTGCGCGGCCACCAGCCAATGCCGCCCATCCGGCAGGCGGACCAGGCTATGGCCGCCCTGCGGGTACAGCAAGGCAAACAACTGCGCGGCCGACTGCAAAGGCGCCGCGTCCCCGCCCTGCGCGCGACGGCGCCGGCGCAGGCCCGGACGCGCGCGCCCATAACCGGCCACCATCGCGGGGGACCCGCCCACCACGTAATGCGTTGCCCGCAAGCGACGCCCGCGTGAACGCGCCAGCCGGGGGACGTTGGAGCCGATCAGCGCGAACCAGCGCAGGCCGAACGCCAGCATCCGCTCCGAGCCTGGGCATTCGATCAGCAGGAAGTGGGGAGCGCGGTTCACGTTCAGTATCCTTCCTCGACCTGGGCCGTTACGAGGACCAGGGTCGTCAGGCGCTCGGAGGCGGCGCTGTCCATGCCGCCGGCGAGCAGCGGCATGCCGGGCGCGAGCCGTTGACGATCGTGCTGGTCCTGCTTGCGATCAAAGCCCGCGACGATCATGGGCTGCCCCGGGCGCAGTTCGATCTGCTGCACGGTGCCGCTGCCGTCGATGGTGATCTGCTGCACCTGGACCTGGTTGGCGTTTTCTCCGAAGGTGATGGTCTTCAGGGGTTGCGCGACCGCGTTGTCATAGGCGATGGACAAGAGGATCTGTCCGTCTTCCTGGATGTCCGGCACCAGCGTCAGGAACGAGCCGACGGTTTCCTCTTTCTGGCTGATGGATACGGCGGGCAGCGAACCGTTCGCGCCCGTGGACGTCATGCCCGGGACGGCGGTGCTCTGCACCCGATCGATGTAGGAAAACGTGGTCCTGACCGCATGGGTGACCGGACGGCGGTTCAGGGTGAGGACCGGAATCTTGCTGTGCCGCACGACCGCCCCCATGGCGCTGAGCGCCGACACGATGGCCTGCGAGCCCTGGAACGGCCCCGTGCCGGCCGCCGCCTGCAACAGCCCGGCGCCGGTGGCGGGCGTGCCGGGCACGGCGAGCCGCGCCGTGGCGCCCGCGGCCGCATACAGGGCGTTCCAGTCAATGCCGGCCGAGGCTTCGCTATTGGCGATGAGCGTGATTTCTTCGAAGACGAGGCGAACGCGCCGGGTCAGCGCCTTGTTTTCGCGTTCGAGGTAGCGCGCGACGCGGTCCAGCGCGTCCGGCGTATCGGTGACGACCAGCGCGGCCGCGCCTTCGACGGACTCGGCGATCACGCCGGACCGGGTGAGGAACGGCAGGATGTTCGCGCGCAGGATGGCCAGCGCGTTGTGCTCGCCCGCCGACAGCGTAGTGTTGGAGGTGCTTTCGAAGCCCTCGCCTTCCGCGCTGCCCGACCGGCCCAGGCGCACGTCGACCTTGCTGGCCAGCGTCAGGGCCCGCAGGTCGAAGACGCGCGTTTCGGTCCGGTAGAACTCGAGCGCATTGTGTTCGTATCGCCAGTACACCGAAAAGCGCGCGGCCAGCGCGTCGAGCAGATCAGCGAGCGGCTGGGGATCGGCGCGCACCTCGATGCGCGCCGGCGCGGCCAGGGCGATAGACCCGCTATGGCAAGCCGCGGCAGGAACTGATCCTGCGGCAGCAACGCGTCGGGACGCACCCGCACCGCGATGCCCGTGGCGGCGGTCAGGCGCTGGGCGAGCGTGGACAGGTCGGCGTCGTCGGCCAGCATCAGCGTGGTCTGCACGTTTTCGCGCAGCGCCGGAGGCAGCACGACCTCGCGGGCCAGCGGTTGCGGCTTGCCCGCGAGCCAGGGCGTCGATACTTCCTGCGCAGCAAGGCGCGCCTGGCGATCGGACAGGCTGTCGGCATACGCCTGATGGCGTGCGGCGACGTCGGCATGCCGGCCTTTGGCGATGCGATGCATGTCCGAGACCTGCCCGGTGACCGAGCAGCCGGCCAGCATGCCGGACAACGTGGCGAACGCTAGCAGTCTGGGGCTCATGCCGCGGCTCCTTGCGGCGTTGCCGCGCGCGAGCAGGACTGTGCCAACGGCACGACGCGCAGCACGCGATTGCCGTAGAAACAGGGCTGCAGGGGCCGATCGGCCAGTTCCGTGGCGCCGAGCAGTCCGCGCACCGCAGTCTTGAAGTCGCCGGAGAATTCAGCGGTGGCGGCCAGTGGAATGTCGACGTCCGCGGCCCAGTGCTGAGGCTGGAACGTCCAGCCTGCCGCATCGGCCCAGCGCGCGAGCACCGCCCGCAACGTGGCGTCGGGCGGCGCCGCGCGGAACAGGGATGCCTGCGCGGCATCGGGCGCGTGCCTGGATGCGGCCTCTTTGACTGCGGCTTCGTTGACGGCGGCGTCCTTGACGGCGGCGTCCTTGACTGCGGCGTCCTTGTCCGTGGCGGCCGGCGACTCTGCCGCAAGCGCGGCAACCGCCGCCAGATCCGTCCGCGGGTGCGTCGGGTCGGCTGCGGCAGGCGCCGGCAATGCGGCGCCGGTCTGCGGGCCCTGCGCCGAAACGGCCGCCAGCGACGTCGCGCGCAGCGCCCTGGCGGTCAGCCGCCCGCCGCGAAACGCCAGCCCTTTCCACGCGCCAGCGACCACGACGTAGGGGTCGCGCCGCACGTACGGCAAGGCGTGTTCACCGTCGGCGCCGACGCCAAAGATGGCCGGCAGCGGCTGACCGGGCAGGAACTGCAGCCAGGTCTCTCGCCCATCGTCAAAGACCTGCAGGGGCGCGACGGCGGGATCGCCGGATAGCTGCCAATCAAAGCGGAAGCCTTGCGCCGACGGACGGGCCGCCTGCCAGGAGGGTGCGCCCGGGCCGGGGCCCGACCACGAGCATGCGCCGAGACAGGACAGCCCGGCCGCCAGGAAGAAGATTCGTACCATGCCTCACCGCGAGCAAAAGGCGCATCGGAAGCGACACGCATGAGCGGCATGTTGGCCGAGCGCCCGAGGCGCCGCCAGACTGGCATGTACGCATGGATGGATTCATCCACCCGGCCGACGACGCATCGACGCATCGACGGATCGACGCATCGACGAATCGGCAGGCGAAAAAAAACCCGGTCCGAAGACCGGGCGATTTCTCTGCGCCACGTGGCGCGCGCGAAAGCGGCGCCGCGTGCGGCGTTCAGCGCTGCGCGGCGATGCTGCGCGCCTGCGAGGCGGCGTTGTTCAGCGCGGCGACGGGCGGCACCTTGCCTTCGAAGGCATCGGTGAGCTCCTTGTTCAGCACGGGCTCGATGCGCTCGTAGTTGGCCATGCGGAAGCCGCGGCTGTTGGCCACGGGCTTGGCGCTCATCGAGGCGATCAGCGTCTGCGCGCCCGGAATGCGGCTGTAGAACGACACGTCGGACGCGCGGAACGCGGCTTCCGTCAGCGGCAGGTAGCCCGTGCGCTGATGCCATTCAGCGGCGACGACCGGCTTGGACAGCCACGCCAGGAACTGCGCCGTGGCTTTTTCCTGCGCCTGGGGATGGCCTTGCAGCGCCCACAGGGCCGAACCGCTCACGAAGGGCTTGCCGCCTTCCTTGGTGGCCTGCTCGTAGTAGGGCAAAGGAGCCACGCCGAAGGACAGCGACTTGGTGGCCAGGAACTGGCCGAACGCACCCGAGTTGGACGTCAGCACCGCGCATTCGCCCTTGGCGAACAGCTTGTCGCTGGCGTTGTCGCCCGAGTGCGCCATGAACAGCAGCGACCGCTTCCAGCTCACCATCATCGAGATGTGGCGCATGTACAGCGTATCGAACTGCATGGCGGGCGCGACGGACTTCTTGGAAGCCGCGTCCAGGCCGTTGTTGTTGCTGGTGAACTGCTGGTTGTTGATGGGCGCCAGATTTTCGAGGTGGACCGAGACCTGGTCGCTGGACGCGTAGGGGCAATCGATGTCGGCCACGTCGCGCAGCTTCAGGAGATCGGCCTGCAAGGCGGTCCAGGTGCGGGCCGGCTTGTTGGGATCGAGGCCGGCCTTCTTGTAGGCCGCGGTGTTGTAGAACATCACCGGGACTTCGGCCATCCAGGGGAAGGCCAGGATGCGGCCCTTGCTGTCGCGCGTGAAGCTGCTGGTGGCCGGGATGAACCAGTTCAGGTCCTTGATCGGGTATTTGGCCAGCAGTTCATACAGCGGGAGGACCGCCTTGTGCTGCGCCACGACTTCCGGCGAGTGGTTGTCCGACAGTTGCAGCAGGTTCGGGCCCTTCTTGGCCTTCACCGCGGACACGGCCTCTTGTTCCAGGGCGCCCGGCGTCGCGAAGCCGCGCAGCGTCACCCGGACGTCGTCCTGTTCCTTGTTGTATTGCTTGGCGAGCTTTTCGAACTCGGCCTTGTTTGCGTCGGTCAGGGTGTGCCAGACCTGGATTTCGACGGGTGCGGCGTTTGCCACGCCTGCCATCGCCATCGCGGCGCCGAACACCCATGCTCGCCGGCTGGCGAACATCGCGCGGGCAACGCCCGCCAATTGCAGTTTCTTCATAGGTTCACAGACCAAGAAAAGGGAATTCCGGTTCTGGCCGCCGTCCACTGAGCAGATCGGCCAATGCCCGGCCCGAGCCAACACCCATCGTCCAGCCAAGCGTACCGTGTCCTGTATTGATATACAAATTCGGAATGCGGCTGCGGCCGATGATGGGCACGTTCGAGGGAGTGGACGGGCGCAAGCCCGCCCAATAGCTGACGCGCTCGAAATCGAGCGCGTCGGGAAAGAGCGATCTGGCGAGGCGAGTCATGGCTTCGCAACGACCAGAATTGAGACTGCGGGAATAGCCGGACAGTTCCGCCGTGCCCGCCATGCGCAGCCGGTCGCCCAGGCGCGAGAAAACGACCTTATGGCTGCTGTCGGTGAGGCTGACGGTCGGGGTCGCATCCGGATTCAGGACCGGGAACGTGGCCGAATAACCCTTGGCCGGATACACGTTGCACGGAATGCCCAGCGGACGCAGCATCGCCGGGCTGAAGCTGCCCATGGCCACGACGTAGGCGTCGGCCGACAGGCTGGTGTAGCGGCCGTCGGGCTGAATGAGTTCCACGCCCGTGACGGCCCCGCCCTGCGTGAGCAGCCGGGTCGCGCGCGTGTTGTAGCGGAACTCGACCCCGGCACGCTCGCAGTGCTGGGCCAGCGCGACGGTAAATAGGTGCACGTCCCCGCTTTCGTCCTCGGGCGTGTAATCGCCTCCGACGATCGTGGCGCGATGCGGCGCCAGCGCGGGCTCGATGGCCACGACTTCGTCGGCGGTCACGACGCGGCGCTCGACGCCGAAGTCGCGCATCAGGCCGGCGGCGCGCTGCGAGTTTTCGAATTCGTGGGGATCGCGATAGAAATTCAGGATGCCGCGCTCAAGGTGGTCGTACTGGATGCCGAGCTCGGCGCGCATGCCGCGCAAGGTAGCGCGGCTGTACTCCGCCATGCGCACCATGGCGCGGATGTTGGGGGCAAGGCGGCCGGGCATGCATTCGCGCAGGAATGCCAGGCCCCACATCCATTGCCGCCAGTCCAGTTGCGGACGGAACAGCAGCGGCGCGTCGTCGCGGAACATCCACTTGAGCAGCTTGAGCGGCGCCTGGGGATTGGCCCAGGGCTCGGCATAGGACACGGAAATCTGCGCGCCATTGGCAAGGCTGGTTTCCTGCGCGGGACCGGTGCAGCGGTCTATGACCACGACGTCATGACCGGCCTGGCTTAGCCACCAGGCGCTGGAGATGCCGATAATGCCGCTACCCAATACCGCTACTTTCATGCCCGCATCGCTCCTTGCATGCCGGTTCTGGGGGCGGACCCGATGTCCGCGCAGCCCGGCAAGCCGCTGCCAAAGCAGTTTACCTTGCCGTTTTGCAGCCGCCTAAGTAATAAAAAAACATACGACTTACGACCCGGCCTTCGCCAGATCGGCCTCGGACGTGAAGGCGTCCGCGTAGAACTCTTCCGGCGGCAGGCCGTTCTGCGCGCTGAACTCGCGGCGCGCCGCATCGACCATCAAGGGCGTGCCGCAGGCATAGACCTGGTGGCCGGACAGGTCGGCGATGTCCCGCATGACGGCTTCGTGGACGAAGCCGGTGCGGCCGGTCCAGTTGTCTTCCTGCAGCGCGTTGGACACTACGGGCACGTAACGGAAGTCTGGAAGCTGGGCCGCCCAGGACTGCGCCAGCGCGTCCATGTAGAGGTCTTGCGGACGGCGCCCGCCCCAGTACAGCGCGACGGGGCGGCTGATGTTCTTGTGGATCATGTGTTCCACGATGGCCTTGACCGGCGCGAAGCCCGTGCCGCTGGCCAACAGGACGATGGGCTTGTCGCTGTCTTCGCGCAGGAAGAACGATCCGAACGGCCCTTCCAGGCGCAGGATCTCGCGTTCCTTCATCTGCGTGTCGCCGGCGCCGAACACGTGGTCGGTGAACAGGCCCCCGGGCATGTGGCGAATGTGCAGTTCAAGCGGGCTGCCGGTGTGCGGGGCGCCCGCCATCGAGTAGCTGCGGCGCCGGCCGTCCTTCAGGATGATTTCGACGTACTGCCCCGCGTAGTAGCGGAACTGCTCGGAGGCCGGCAGTTGCAGCTTGAGCACCGTGACGTCCGGCGCGACGCGCTCCATGGTTTGGACGCGCGACGGCAGCTTGCGGATCTGGATGTCGCTCGCCAGCCGGACCTCGGTGGACTCGACCACCAGGTCGGACTGGGGCCGGGCCTGGCAGAACAGGGTGAAGCCGTCGGCCAGTTCTTCCGGCGACAGGATCTGCGCGGGGTACTGGCCGGCGTCGAACTCCCCGGACACCACTTTGCCCTTGCAGGTGGAGCATGCGCCATTGCGACAGCTATAGGGCAGGACGATGCCCGCCGCCAGCGCGGCGTCGAGCACGGTCTGGCCGGGCTCGACCGGGAATTGATGCTTGCTGGGTTGGATGATGACCTGGAAGCTCATGATGAAACGGTTCAGAGGCGACGAAGCGCTATCCGGCCGAGCCGGCATGGCGCTTCGCCCGGCCCGGCGTCACGCCGGGAACTTGCGGATTTCCTTGACGCGGTTGGCGTCGTCGACCAGCACCACCTGGGGCTTGTGCGTGGCCGAATCTTCTTCGGACATGGGGCCGTACGTGCAGATGATCAGCAGATCGCCCACCTGGGCCCGGCGCGCCGCCGCGCCGTTCAGCGAGATGGCGCCGCTGCCGCGCGCAGCCTTGATGATGTAAGTGTCGAAGCGTTCGCCATTCGTCACGTTGTAGAGCTCGATGCGTTCGAACTCGCGCATGCCGGCAGCGTCGAGGAGGTCTTCGTCGATGCCGCAAGATCCTTCGTAGTGAAGGTCGGCTTCCGTGACCGTGACGCGGTGCAGCTTTGCCCGCAGCATGATGCGTTGCATAAAAATATCCTGGTTTCGCGGCCCGGAACGCGAAGTGTTGCTAGGTTGATGCCCGGCATCCGGATCTGCCGTCGAAAGCGGGTATTCTATAATTTTTGCCGCAACGGGACGGCCCGTTGCTGCGCCCGGTCAAACGGCCGGCGCCTTTTCCGGGGACGACCCCATTTATGTCGGCATCTCGCCGGCATCGCAATCTTGGGAGTCGTGCATGACCTGGATCATCCTGGTATTGGCTGGCCTCTTTGAAATCGTCTGGGCGGTCGGCCTGAAATACACCAACGGATTTACCCGGCTGTGGCCGTCCGTCGTGACCGTGGCCGGCATGCTCATCAGCTTCTGGCTGCTGGCCCTGGCCATGAAAAGCCTGCCGCTGGGCACCGCCTATGCGGTGTGGGTGGGCATCGGCACGATCGGCGCTTTCGTGGCGGGCATCGTGCTCTTCGGCGAGTCGGCAAGCTGGCTGCGCATTGCCAGCGTCGCCTTCATCGTGCTGGGCCTGGTTGGCCTGAAGCTGTCCTCGCCGTGACGCCGCGCCCCCCGGCGCGTCAGAAATCCAGTTCGATGTCGACCGCGTCGCCCACTTTCAGCCGCGCGCCGGCCGGCGCATCCACGATGGCGTTCTGGCCGAACACGACGCCGATGTCCAGATTGCGGTAGCCCGCCAGCGTGCGGCCCGGCTCTTCATATTGCTGGGCCGTGCGCTGGTCGATGTCGGGAATCGAGCAACGGGTGCAGGGCTTGACGAACGCCATCCGTACGCCCTCCGCCGTGATCATGGCCGTGTGGTCTTCCTCGAAGGCCTCCCATTCGCCCTGGACCACGATGTTGGGACGGAACCGGTCCATCGGCACCGGGGCCGCCCCTTTGGCCTGCAGGCGGGCATTCAGGTCGTCCAGCGAGGCCTGGTTGGCGATCAGGAGCGGAAAGCCGTCGGCAAAGCCGAAGTGGTGTTCCCCCACGAAGGCATCGGCCAGATCGGGATGCGCGTCGGCCCAGCGCGATACCCAGTCGGGCTTGGCGTTGCGGCGCGCGGCGGCATCCACCTTGAGCAGGCGGCACGGCGTCTTGAGGAATTCGGACAGCCAACGTTCTGCGGCCGCGCCTTCGCGCCGGGCGGAAATGGTGTCGCTCCAGACGCCCACCGTTTGCGCCTCGCCTTCCAGTCCCGATCCGTCCAGGGCGACCTCCAGGTCCGCCATGCCCGGGGCCGACAGGCGCAGCGCGTCCGGCAAGAGCGCCGTGCGGATCAGCGCCATGGCCGGCCATTGCCGCTGCGTCATGAACTGGCCGCCGTCATCCACAACCATCCAGCGCCGGTCATGCGCCAGGCCTGCGCGGTCGATGGGAGATTCGGTCAGGTCGATGCCCGCGCAGGATTTGACGGGATAGATGTGCAGGCTGAGGATACGGGCAGACATGGCGGCGATGGCTCAACGGGTTGCGAATGCCGCAGAGAATACAAGAAATGCGGCGCGCCGGGCCGCCGGCAAGAGACAAAAAAAGGCCCGGGACGGGCCCGGGCCAGGTGTGGACGGCGGATGCTCAACCGCCAACCAGCTTCAACGCATCCAGCGGCGTGACCGCCTTGAACCCCTTGCGCGTCGCGATGTGCTCGGGACGCGGGGTCAGCCCGTACTTGGGCGGGTTCAGGGTGTTCTCCATGCTGTTGTAGACCATGAAGACATTGGCGCGCGGCCACGGCGAAATATTGCTGTTCGAACCGTGCATCGTGTTGCAGTCGAAAAACACCACGGAGCCGGCCTTGGCGGTCATCGTGCGGATGCCGCCCTGCTCCACCAGCAGTTGCAGGCTGACAGGATCCGGCACGCCGTATTCCTGCTTCTTCAGCGATTGCTTGTAGTGCTCGTTCGGCGTCTCGCCGACGCACGAGATAAACTGGCGGTGCGAGCCCGGCACCAGCATCAGGGGGCCATTGCACTCGTTGTTGTCGGTCAGCAGCACCGAGCAGCTGAGCGCGCGCATCGAAGGCATGCCGTCCTCGACGTGCCAGGTCTCGAAGTCCGAATGCCAGTAGAACTCCTTGCCCTTGAAGCCCGGCTTCATGTTGGCGCGCGACTGGTGGATGTAGACCTCGGAACCGAGGATCTGGCGCGCCACGTTGACCAGGCGCGGATCGCGCACCAGGCGGGCCAGCATGGGGTTGAGCACGTGCACCATGAAGATGGAACGCACGGCGTTGCTGCCCGGCTCGGTGATGGCCTCTTCGCGGCGCACGATCGACGGATCGCGCGTCATGCGCTCGACCTCGGCCGACAGGGCGCGCACTTCGGCTTCCGAGAACAGGTTTTCCAGGAGCAGGAAGCCGTCGCGGTCATACTGGCCGACCTGCTCGTCGGACAGCGCGCTGGCGTACTTGCCGTCTTCATAGACGACGGGATCCTGGCGGGAAATGATGGCGGAACCACGATCCGTACGGGAGGCGTACGGATCCTTCGCGGGTGAGATCATGCGAACCTCCTATTTTCAGGCCGCGACGGCATCGGGTAGCGCGTAGACACCATGCTCGTCGTGCACTTCCTGGCCGGTCAGCGGCGGATTGAAGACGCAGATGACGCGCAGCGGCTCCTTGCCGCCGCACAGCCAGTGCTCGTCGTGTTCGTTCAGCGCGTAGACCACGCCGGGGCCCAGTTCATACTTTTTGCCGTCGGCAATGGTCTCGATCGAACCGTCGCCCTCGATGCACCACACCGCTTCAAGGTGGTTCTTGTAGTGGATGTGCGTGCGGCCGCCCGGAAAAATGGTGGTCTCATGGAAAGAAAAGCCCATGCCATCCTTCTTGAGCAGCACGCGGCGGCTGACCCAGGTGTCGGTGCGGACTTCGTCGGCGGTGCCGATCACATCTTTGACATTGCGTACGATCATTGACGTTTTCCTCCAAATTTCAGGATGCGGGCGGACTGCCCCTCATCGGCCAGCGCTTCGGCCACGCTGGCCTCGATCAGATCCAGGCCCTTGGCCAGCAGGTCTTCCTCGATCGTCAGCGCGGGCAGCAGCTTGAGCACTTCGTCATGCGCGCCCGAGGTTTCGATCACGACGCCCTTCTTGAACGCGCATTGGGCAATGCGGTTGGACAGCGCCGGGGTGGTGTTGGACACCAGGCCCTGGATCAGGCCGCGGCCGCGCGCCGACAGGCCGGCGTTGGGATAGCTGTGCACCAGGTTCTCGAGCCAGTCGCCCACCAGGCGCTCCTTGCGCTGGATGTCGGCGGTGAACGCGGTGTTGGTCCAGTAGGTTTCCAGCGCCTGGGTCGCGGTGACGAAGGCAAGGTTGTTGCCGCGGAACGTGCCGCTGTGGGCGCCCGGCTTCCAGATGTCCAGCTCGGGCTTCATCAGCACCAGGGACATCGGCAGGCCGAAGCCGGAGAGCGACTTCGACAGCGTGATGATGTCGGGACGGATGCCGGCGGCCTCGAAGCTGAAGAACGTGCCGGTGCGGCCGCAGCCGACCTGGATGTCGTCCACGATCAGCAGCATGTCGTGCCGCTTGCACAGCTTTTCCAGCTCTTTCAACCAGCGCAGCGTGGCCACGTTGACGCCGCCTTCGCCCTGCACCGTTTCCACGATGACGGCGGCCGGCTTGTCCAGGCCGCTGCTCGGATCTTCCAGCATGCGTTCCAGGTACGACATGGTGTCCACGTCCGGACCGAAGTATCCGTCGTAGGGCATGAACGTCGTGTTGCCCAGCGCGTAGCCGGCGGCGTCGCGAAACTTCATGTTGGCCGTGGCGGCCAGCGAGCCGCCGGTGACGCCGTGAAAACCGTGCGTGAACGAGATCACATTGGGACGGCCCTTGACCTGGCGCGCGATCTTCAGCGCGGCTTCGACGGCGTTGGTGCCAGTCGGGCCGGTGAATTGCAGCGTGTACTGCCAGTTGCGCGGCTTGAGCAGCACGCGATCCACCGTCTCAAGGAAACGCTTCTTCGCGCTGGTGGCCATGTCCAGGCCATGGACGACGCCGTCCGCCTGCACGTACTCCAGCAGCTTTTCCTTGAGAACAGGATTGTTGTGGCCGTAGTTCAGCGTGCCTGCGCCGCTGAAGAAGTCGATGTATTCGGCGCCATCCTCATCGATGAGCGTCGAGCCCCGGGCCTGATTGAATATCACGGGAAACGACCGGATGTAGCCCCGCACTTCAGACTCCATACGGTCAAAGATCTTCAAGTCCATGATTAATCCTCCCTTTTCATCTCATAAATTGACAGACGGCCAGCTCCCCTCCGGGTGCGGCAGGCGCATCCGGACGGTGTGAACCATCCCGGTAAATCGATAAGCCCGACCGGCTAGCGGCGTCCCTAGGGGGACGGCAAAGTGAACGGACCTATCCTCAACAGCATCTCGTCGTCGTGATCCGCGCCGCCGAAGAGTTGCCGGTCGAAGAACGGCTGCTCGGAGACGTGGGCGCCCACCTCGGCGGCCAGGCCGGCAAAGGTGCGGCGCGAAGCCTGGTTGTCAGGCCCCACCGTGGTTTCAAGATAGCGGACATGCGCCAGGTTCTTGCGCTGCAAGAGCTCCCGGAGCATGGCGCGGCCAAGGCGATGGCCGCGAGCGCGGGCGTGCACCGCAACCTGCCAGACGAACAGGACGTCTGGACGGGACGGGTCCACATAAGCGGAAATAAAACCATTGATGCGTCCCCCGGCGCTTTCAGCCAGGACGCAGGTGTCGCGAAAGTGCTCGCACAGGAGCAGGTACGCGTAGAGGGAATTCAGGTCGAGTGGCGGGCACTCGGAAATGAGGCGGTGGATGGCGGCGCCGTCTTTGCGGTCGGGCAGACGCATGGTGTGGGTCTGCGCGCTGACCGCCGGCGCCACGGCACTTGAGAGTGTGGGGGTATCCAGTTCGTTTTTCTTCATGCGACGATTCCCGATTCTGGTGGTGCCCCGCCCGTGGGCACTTCAAGGATGGGCGACGACACGTCGCCATGCGTGTCGACTGCGGCCTGACCATCCTGTTCCATGAGCGCCACGATGCGCTCCAGGGACAGGGTGATGGTGGCCTGTTCCAATTCCGGCAAGGCATTGAGCGCGTCGGCCAGGTGCTTTTGCAGCGGCGACGGCGCGCCATGCGCCAATTCACGTCCCGCCTCGGTGGCGGTGACGAACACGATGCGGCGGTCTTCACGACCGCGCTCGCGGCGGATCAAGGCCTTGTCTTCAAGGCGATCCAGGATGCCGACCACGGTGCTGGGACTGACGTGCATCTCGCGGCTGATCGCCGTGGCCGTCATGGGCCCGTTGGCGATCACCGTGCGCAGGCACATCAATTGCGGCGCGGTGATGTGGCTGACCGCGGACAACTGGCGCGAATGCAGGGCGATCGAACGCGTGATGCGGCGCAGGGCTCGCAAAATGCGCAGGTCGTACTGCTGTGAGGTTTCGGTTTTCGCGGCGTCAGTCATGGTTGCGGGTGGTTCGGACAAAATCATTTCTACACGAATCATATGCGCCCGATTAATTCGAGTCAAACAAAAAGGCGCCGCGCGATGTAAATAAATGAACGCGGATTTGCCGAGGATCGCTGCAGTATGGCCGCACTTATGGGGTGCCGGGCTGTCGCGACCGGGGGCTGGACGCAGCCCAGCACAGGGGGAAGCCCCTATAAAAAACATATGTTTTGTTTCATTGGTTTTATTTATCATATGTTTTTTAACACCCCCCCCTCGCCCTCATGTCCCTGCCGTCATCCCTGCTCGCCACACTTCAGGAAAAGCTGGAGCAATTGCCCCCCGAGCTGCAGCGGGCGGCGCATTGGGTGGTGGCGCATCCCGCGGAGGTGGGCCTGTGGTCGATGCGGCGCCAGGCGCAGGCGCTGGGGGTGGCGCCGGCCACGATGCTGCGACTGGCGCGCGCGGTCGGCTACGCCAGCTACGAAGCCTTCCGCCAACCCTTTCAACAGGCGCTGGTGGGGCACGGACAGCCCGGCCTGCGCGATCGCGCCGCCGCGTTGCAGGCCGCGGCGGGCGACCCGGCCGAACCCGGCCCCGATGTCCTGACCGACTACCAGGTCCAGGCCATGTCCTCGGTGTGCACGCTGAACCCGCCCGCCGCGTTCGACGCGGCGGTGCAGACACTGCTCGAAGCCCGCCAGGTCGGATTCCTGGGAACGCGCTCGGCCTTCGGCATCGCGTTCCAGATGCGCTACGCCTACCAGCTTGTGCGGCGCAACAGCGTCCTCATCGACGGACTGGGCGGCGCGCCCGCGGAGCAGACCGACAACCTGGGTCCGGAAGATGCGCTGATCGTCATCTCGCAGGCGCCCTACCCCACCGCGACGGTCCAGCTCGCGCGCCAGGCGGCGCAGCGCGGCGTCGCCCTCGTGGCGTTGACCGACGACCCGCTCTCGCCGCTGGCCGTGGACGCGCGCCACACGCTGCGCTTTGCGCCGCCCGACCGCGACGGCGTGCAGGCGCGCCCGGCGCGCCAGGGCCCGGGCTCGTTTTTCCACACCACCGCGGGCCTGCTGGGACTGGCTGAACACCTGATCGCCCGGCTGACCGCGCGTGGCGGCGATGCGGTCCTGAACCGACTGACCGAGGTGGAGGCGCGCCTGCGCGCGGACAACGTCTACTGGAGCGGCGCGCCTGCGCGCCGGCCCGGCTGAGCCCCGGGGCCGCAGCCGTTCTCAACCCTTGATCCATGGAAAACCGCAGCATGAGCCAGACACACGTCCTGCATCGTTCCCTACGCCAAACGCCTCCCGTCGCCGTGCGCGGACAGGGCGTCTGGATCCATGACAGCGCTGGCCGCGCCTATCTCGACGGCTCGGGCGGCGCCGCGGTGTCCTGCCTGGGTCACAATCACCCGGACGTTCAGGCCGCCATGCATGCCCAGATCGATGCGCTGGCCTACGCCCATACCGGCTTTTTCACGACCGACGTCGCCGAACGGCTGGCCGACCGCCTGGTGGCGGATGCGCCAGCGGGCACCTCGCACGCCTACTTCGTCTCCGGCGGATCCGAAGCCGTGGAAGCGGCCTTGAAGATGGCGCGCCAGTATTTCGTGGAAATCGGCCAGCCGCAGCGCCGGCACATCATCGCGCGCCGGCAGAGCTATCACGGCAACACGCTCGGCGCCCTGGCGGTCGGCGGCAATGCGTGGCGCCGCGCGCAGTTCGCGCCGCTGCTGATCGACGTGGCGCACGTGTCGCCCTGCTACGCCTACCGCGACCAGCGCGACAACGAAAGCACCGAACAATACGGCGAACGGCTGGCGCAGGAGCTGGAGGAAACGATCCAGCGGCTGGGGCCCGACAGCGTGATGGCGTTCGTGGCCGAGCCGGTGGTCGGCGCGACCGCCGGCGCCGTGACGCCGGTGCCCGGCTACTTTCGACGCATCCGCGAGGTCTGCGACCGCCACGGCGTGCTGCTCATCGCCGACGAGGTGATGTGCGGCATGGGCCGCACCGGCACGCTGTACGCCGTCGAACAGGAGGACGTGACGCCAGACCTCATCACCATCGCCAAGGGCCTGGGCGGCGGCTACCAGCCGATCGGCGCGGTCATGGCGCAGGGTCGCATCGTCGACGCCATGCAGCAGGGCAGCGGCTTCTTCCAGCATGGCCATACCTACCTGGGCCATGCGACAGCCTGCGCGGCCTCGCTGGCGGTCCAGGACGTGATCCGTCGCGACAACCTGCTCGAACGGGTGCGCATCCAGGGCGCCGGCCTGCGGCAACGGCTGGAGGCCGCGCTGGGCAACCATCCCCACGTGGGCGATATCCGCGGACGCGGCCTGTTCATGGGGGTGGAACTCGTGCGGGACCGCGCCACCAAGCAGACCTTCGACCCGGCGTTGGCGCTGCACGCGCGCGTCAAGCGCGAAGCCATGGCCCGCGGCCTGATGGTGTATCCGATGGGCGGCACCATCGACGGCCGCCAGGGCGACCACGTGCTGCTCGCGCCCCCCTTCATCATTTCCGACGATGAACTGGACCAACTGACGGAAAGGCTCGCCGGCGCGATCGACGCGGCGATAGCCCAGTCCGGCGCCTAGGCGCCGCCTGCGCGCGCGACGGCGGGTTCCGCGCGCGCCGCCCGCCGACAGCGGGCACGTGATGATTCAGCACAGGGCAATCCGCGGCTCGCGGGCTGCCAACACCGCCGGCACAGACCGGCAATCACACGGGGAAAACCCCCAAAAGGAGTTTGCATGACCAGGTCTTTCAAACACCCCTTGGGCCATCGCAATGCCTGGACGCTCGCCGCGGCGGGCCTGGCGACGGCATTGCTGTCCACGGCGCCGGCTCCGGCCGCCGCCCAGCAGAAGTTCGTCAGCATCGGAACGGGCGGCGTCACCGGCGTCTACTATGCGGCGGGCGGCGCCATCTGCCGCCTGGTCAACAAGGACCGCGCCAACCACGGCATCCGCTGCTCGGTCGAATCGACCGGTGGTTCGGTCTTCAATGCCAACACCATCAAGGCCGGCGAGCTTGACCTGGGGGTCGTGCAATCCGACGTCGGCTTCAATGCCTACAACGGCGAAGGCCAGTTCAAGCAGGCAGGCCCCTTCACCAAGCTGCGCTCGGTCTTTTCGATCCATCCCGAGCCATTCACCGTCGTGGCGCGCAAAGAGTCCAACATCAAGGGATTCGAAGATTTCAAGGGCAAGCGGTTCAACGTGGGCAATCCGGGATCGGGCACGCGCGCGTCGATGGAAGAGCTGCTGGCCACGATGGGCTGGACGATGAAGGATTTCTCGCTCGCGTCGGAGCTGCGCCCGGACGAGCATGGCTCGGCGCTGTGCGACGGCAAGATCGACGGCTTCTTCTATGGCGTGGGCCACCCGTCCGCCAACATCCAGGATCCCACGACGAGCTGCGGCGCGAAGCTCGTGCCGTTGATCGGCCCGGCCGTGGACAAGCTGGTTGAAAAGTACCCCTACTACGCCCACGCCACGATTCCGGCCGGGCTGTATCCGGGCAATCCGCAAGCGACCCAGACCTACGGCGTCACCGCCACCTTCGTCACCTCGGCCGACGTGCCCGAGGCCACGGTCTACATCGTGGTCAAGGCCGTCTTCGACAACTTCGACGATTTCAAGAAGTTGCATCCCGCCTTCGCCAACCTGAAGGCCGCCGACATGGTGAAGAACGGCCTGTCCGCGCCCCTGCATCCGGGCGCCGCGAAGTACTTCAAGGAAAAGGGCCTGCTCTAAGGCCCGTCGCAGCCGCGCCCGCGGCCCCGGAGGCATCCGCCTCGGGCCGCGGGCGCCGTCCTTGCGCGCGCCTGGCGCGCGGGGCGGCTCATCGCGCGCCAACGCGTCGGCGCGCGCCACGATACGCAGGGGAATTTCATGACAAACGAGTCGCACACGCCGACCCCGAACCTGGAACAGCTGGTCGCCGACGCGGACCGCGGCGGCCGCGACGCGCGCGGCATGGCCGGCGCCACGCTGGCCGCCGGCGCGCTGCTCTGGTCCTTCTTCCAGCTCTGGTACGCCTCGCCGATCCCGTTCTCGTTGAACTGGGGCATCTTCAACGACACCGAGGCGCGCGCGCTGCACCTGGGCACCGCCATGTTCCTGGGCTATCTCGCCTATCCGGCCAGCAAGCGCTCGGCCCGCGACCGCATGCCCTGGTATGACTGGGTGCTGGCCCTGGCGGCGGGCTTTTGCGGCAGCTATCTTTATGTATTCTACAACGAGCTGGCGGCCCGTCCCGGCCAGCCGACGCCGCTGGACGTGGGCACCGCCGTGATCGGCCTCGCGCTGCTGCTGGAAGTGACCCGCCGGGCGCTGGGCCTGCCCATGACGGTGCTGGGCCTGGTGTTCGTGGCCTATGCGCTGGCGGGTCCGTGGCTGCCCGACGTGCTGGCCCACCGCGGCGCATCGCTGGAACGGCTGATGTCGCACATGTGGCTCACCACCGAAGGCGTCTACGGCGTGGCGCTGGGCGTATCGGTGTCGTACATCTTCATCTTCGTACTGCTGGGGTCCATGCTCGACAAGTGCGGCGCCGGCAACTACATGATGCAGGTGTCGTTCGCGCTGTTGGGCCACCTGCGCGGCGGGCCCGCCAAGGTGGCGGTCATGTCCTCGGCGGTGAACGGCCTGGTGTCCGCATCGTCCGTCGCCAACGTGGTGACCGGCGGCATCTTCACCATCCCGCTCATGAAGAAGGCGGGCTATGGCGGCGTGCGCGCCGGCGCGATCGAAACGGCGTCCTCGGTCAATGGCCAGATCATGCCGCCCGTCATGGGCGCCGCCGCGTTCCTGATGATCGAGTACGTGGGCATCCCCTATGCCGACATCATCCGCCACGCCATCCTGCCCGCCGCGATTTCGTATGTCGCGCTCTTCTACATCGTCCACCTGGAAGCGCTGAAGCTGGGCATCCAGCCGATGATGGCGTCGGGCCCCGCCCGCACGCCGCTGCAAAAGTTGGCCGGTTGGGGCATGGGCATCAGCGGCACGCTGCTCGTGATGGGCGCGGTCTACGGAATCGGCACGGGCGTGCAGGCGCTGGCCGGGCAGGCGGCGACGCCGATCCTGCTGGCCCTCCTGGCGGTCCTTTACGTGTGGCTGCTGCGCGTGGCCGCCCGCCACCCCGACTTGCCGCAGGACATCGACATCAATCATCCCGTGCGCCCCCAGCCGTGGCCCACGGTGCGCGCCGGCCTGTACTTCCTGATTCCGATCGGCATCCTGGTCTGGTGCCTGAGCGTGGAGCAGTTGTCGGCCGGCCTGTCGGCCTTCTGGGCGGCGATGGCGATGCTGTTCCAGATGGTCACGCAACGTCCGATCCTGGCCTGGTTCCGCAAGCAGCCGGCCGCGCCCGCCTGGCGCCAGGGTTGGCGCGACGCCGTCGGGGGCCTGCAGGACGGCGCGCGCAACATGATCGGCATCGCCATCGCCTGCGGCACCGCCGGGCTGATCGTCGGCGCCATCACGCTGACCGGGCTGGGCCTGCGCATGACAGCCTTCGTCGAACTGGTGTCGATGGGCAATGTGCTGCTGATGCTGATCTTCACCGCGGCGGTCTGCCTGGTCCTGGGACTGGGCATGCCCACGACGGCCAACTACATCCTGATGGCGACCCTGATGGCGCCCGTGGTGGTGGAGTTGGGCGCGCAGAACGGCCTGGTCATTCCGCTGATCGCCGTGCACATGTTCGTGTTCTATTACGGCATCATGGCCGACATCACGCCGCCGGTAGGGCTGGCCACCTTCGCGGCCGCCGCCATCTCCGGCGAGGACCCGATCAAAACGGGCATCCAGGGCGTTACCTACGCGGCGCGCACGGCCATTCTGCCGTTCATGTTCGTCTTCAACCCCACGCTGCTGCTGATCGACGTGAACTACGGCTGGGAGCTGGCGCTGGTGGTCGCGGGCGCCACGCTGGCGTCGCTGACCTTCGCCGCCGCCACCATGCGATGGTTCAGGGTCCGCTGCACCCTGGCGGAAGTCGCGGTGCTGCTGTTGGTCACGTTCATGCTGTTCCGGCCCGACTGGTTCATGGACCATTTCGCGCCCAGCCATGAAAACCGCCCGGCGTCCGAGATCCTGGCCACGGCAGCCGCCCTGCCCGACAACGGCCGGCTGACCGTGGTGCTCAAGGGTCTCAACCTGGAAGGCGACGAGTTGACCAAGACGGTGGCGGTCGCCCTGCCCGCGCTTGAAGCGGGCGGCGGCGCCGACGTCGGGCGCAAGCGGCTGGCCGAAGCCGGCTTGACGCTGATGCGCCTGGGCGACCAGATCCAGATCGGCGGGGTGCGCTTCGGCAGCCGCGCGCAACGCGCAGGCTGGGAACAGGGATGGGACGTGGTCAGCGTGAAGGCGCCCAACCCGCACCGCTGGTCCGATTTCTGGGTCTACCTGCCCGCGATGGCGTTGCTGGCCGGCATGTGGGCCTGGCAGGGCCGGCGCGGCGGCGGCACGCCGCAAGGCCGGTTGCGCGCCCGGGCGGTCTAGGCGGTCAACCCTGCGCGCGCCGCCAGGCCGGCCACGCGCCGATGGTGAGCGCGCGCAGGAACCACTCCACGGGGCCGTAGGCGTGCCGGCGCAGCCACCAGGCGGACAGCGGCATCTGCACGGCGAAGATCGCGACGGCGATGACAAACGCGGCCAGCGGCGAGACGGCGGCGTACAGGCGCAGCCCCCAGGCCGTGAAAAGCCAGGCGCAGACCACGGACTGCATCAGGTAATTGCTCAGGGCCATGCGGCCCGCGGGCGCCAGCCACTCGCCCAGGCGCCGGCCTGGGCCCGTGCGCAGCGCGAGCAGGAACGCGGCGGCGTAGGAAAGGCTCAGTAACGGCGCGGTGAAAAGGCCCACGGCCAGCCCCGGCAATTCCCACACCACGCGGGCCTGGGGCAAGGCGCTGGTCGCGTAGGCCGCGGCCCCCGCCAGCCCGGGCAACAGGCCCAGCGCGCACAACAGCCACAGCGCGCGGGGCGAACGCCAGGGATCCGCCAGCGCATCGCGCCGGCCCAGCGCGTAGCCCGCCAGGAACATGGCAAAGGCGAACGGCCCCTGCACGAACAGCAACGTGAACCAGACGGTCTCGGAGAGCTCTTTGATGTGTTGCGCGATCGTGGTGCCGATGGTGCCGCGGTATGCCTGGATCGAGGCCAGCGCCTCGGCCTTGTATTGCGCGCCATAGTCCACCGGCGCGGGCCCCAACAGGCTCAACGCGCCCAGGATCACCCACGCCGCCGACGCCAGCGCGATCAGCCACAGGGCGCGGCGCAGCGCGCGGCCCGGGTCCATGCGCCGGCATAGCAGCAGCGCCAGGCCCAGCAAGGCGTAGGTCACCAGGATGTCGCCCTGGTAGAAGAGGATCGCGTGGGCCAGGCCCAGCACGGCCAGTCCGACAAGCCGGCGCAGGAAACGCGGCGCGAACGCCACGCCGGCGTGTTCGGCCGCGGCCATCTGCAGCGTGAAGCTGTAGCCGAACAGGAAGGAGAAGAGCAGGTAAAACTTGGTCTCGAACAGCCAGGCGACGAACCAGCGGACGGTCACGTCCAGCGGACTGGACCAGGCCGGGTCCGGCACGCCCGCGCCGTAGAACGGAAACGCGAACACGCCGATATTGACGACGAGGATGCCGAAGAGCGCAAAGCCGCGCAGGGCATCGACATGCGCGAGCCTGGGCTGGCGGGCAGCCGCGCCGCTCATGCCTGCCCTTGATGGCGCGGGCGGCGCAAGGGGCGCGCGCCGCCTGCCGGCTCAGGTATCAGGCGGCGCGCCCGGCTCAACCCAGCACCGGGGACAGCAGCGGCTGCTTGGGCCGCACGTCCAGCGCCCGGCCCTTGCGCGCGCGCTTGCCGACGTAGACCGCCAGCGCGGCGCCGACCAGGATGTCTTCGGTCATCTTGTTGCGGTAGATGCCCGTGGCGCGCAATCCCAGCGGACCGATGGGCACGGTCTGGTCGAGCTTGTCCGCGCCGTCCAGCCCCATCAGGATGGTGCCGCGTCCGCCGCCAGACAGCGACTTGACCTCGTCCAGCCCAAACACCAGGAACTTGCCCTTCTGCGACAGCAGCGCCAGTTGCACGGCGCCCGCAAAGAGCGGCACCGGACGCAGCAGTTCGTCGCCCTCTTCGAGCGTGATGAACTGCTTGCCCGCCCGCTGGCGGCTGACCATGTCCGACAGCTTGGCCGCAAAGCCATAGCCGCCGCGCGTGGCCAGCAGCCAGCGACTGTCGCTGGCGGCCGCGATCGTATGGACGATGCGCGTGCCGGATTCGAGGTCGATCATGGTGGTGACCGGCTGGCCGTCGCCGCGCGCGGACGGCAGGCCGGACACCGGGACCGAATAGACTCGGCCATTGTCGCCCACCGCGATCAGGGTGTCGGTGGTGCGGCACTCGAAAGCGCCGTAGAGGTCGTCGCCCTGCTTGAAGCCGAATTGCGCGGCATCGTGGCCGTGGCCCTGGCGGGCGCGCAGCCAGCCCTTCTGCGAGACGATCACGGTGACCGGCTCGTCCAGCACCTTGGTTTCGAGCACGGCGCGCTCGGCGGTCTCGATCAGGGTGCGGCGGTCGTCGCCATACTGCTTGGCGTCGGCCTCGATTTCCTTGATCAGCAGGCGCTTGAGCGTCGTGGGGTTGTCCAGCAGCTCCTGCAGGGAAACCTGTTCCTTGCGCTTGTCGGCCAGCTCCTGTTCGATTTTGAACCCTTCCAGGCGCGCGAGCTGGCGCAGGCGCATTTCGAGGATGTCTTCAGCCTGGCGCTCGGACAGCTTGAAGCGTTCCATCAGCGCGGCGCGCGGCTCGTCGGATTCGCGGATGGTCTGGATGACCTCGTCCACGTTCAGGTAGACGACCATGCGCCCTTCCAGCACATGGATCCGGTCGATGACCTTGTCCAGGCGAAAGCGCGTGCGGCGCACCACCGTGTTGGTGCGGAACGCCAGCCATTCGACCAGGATGTCGCGCAAGCCCTTCTGGCGCGGCCGGCCATCGGTGCCGATGCACACCAGGTTGACGGACGAACTGCCTTCCATGCTGGTCTGCGCCAGCAGCGTGTTGACGAATTCGTCGCGGTCCACACGCGAGGTCTTGGGTTCGAAGACCAGGCGCACCGCGGCGTCCTTGCCGGACTCGTCGCGCACGGCGTCCAGCAGGTTGAGCATGACGGCCTTGGACTGCGTCTGCTCGGGCGTCAGGCTCTTCTTGCCCGTCTTGACCTTGGGGTTGGTGATTTCCTCGATTTCTTCCAGCACCTTCTGGCAGGAGGTGCCGGGCGGCAGTTCGTTGACCACGAGCTGCCACTGGCCGCGCGCCAGTTCCTCGAATTGCCAGCGCGCACGCACCTTGAGCGACCCGCGGCCGCCGCCGTAGATCTGCGCGATGTCGGCCGCCGGCGTGATGATCTGGCCGCCGCCCGCGAAGTCCGGGCCGGGGATCATTGCGTACAGTTCCTCGTCCGGCAACTGCGGCTGCTTGATGAGCGCCACGCACGCCTGGGCGACTTCACGCAGGTTGTGCGGCGGGATCTCGGTGGCCATGCCCACGGCAATGCCCGAGGCGCCGTTGAGCAGCATCACCGGCAGCCGCGCGGGCAGCATCTGCGGCTCTTGCTGGCTGCCGTCGTAGTTGGGCACGAAATCGACGGTGCCTTCGTCCAGCTCGTCGAGCAGCAGCTTGGCGATGGGGGTCAGGCGCGCTTCGGTGTAACGCATGGCGGCGGCGTTGTCGCCGTCGCGCGAGCCGAAGTTGCCCTGGCCGTCGATCAGGGGATAGCGCAGCGAAAAATTCTGCGCCATGCGCACCATGGCGTCGTACGCGGCCTGGTCGCCGTGCGGATGGTATTTACCCAGCACGTCGCCGACGACGCGCGCGGACTTCACGGGCTTGGCGCCGGCGCCCAGTCCCATCGCCTGCATGGCGAAAAGAATGCGGCGCTGGACGGGCTTTTGTCCGTCGCCCACGTCGGGCAAGGCGCGGCCGCGCACCACGGACACCGCATAGTCCAGATAGGCCTGCTCCGCGTAGCGCGCCAGCGTGATGGCGGCGTTGTCATCGCCATCGCCGCCGGGCGGGTTGGAGTCGAACAGGCCGGGTTGATTGCTGTCGGTCATGATGGTTTCAGGTAGACAATTTCATCGAAACGGCGCCAATGCGCCTCAGGCGGACGCGGCCATGAGCTGCGTGTCGGCGACGTGCGCGCGCAATTGGGCGCGCACCGCCTGCAGCGTGGCGGCGTCCTGCCCGCGCTTGGGAATGATCACGCCCTGCAGGGTGCCGAGGATGACGTACAGGTGTTCCGGGGTTTCCTCGACCCGGCGCACGTCGGTCCAGTCCATGCGCCCGGAGGCGGTGGCGGTGGTGTCCGTGACGCCCTCGGGGCCGAAGTCCAGCTCGTGCCGGCCGAGATACAGCGTGTCGGGCTGCCTGGCCAGCATGCGGCGCGTGTTCATCCTCACGAGGCCGGGCAGCAGGTATTCATAGGACAGCGCCAGCAAAGCCAGGATGCCCAGCCCCACCGCCAGCCCCTGGAAGTACACCGGCAGCAGCAGGCCCCAATTGGGCCCCTTGCCGTCCCAGGTCTGCCACATCAGGTAGGCAAGCAGGGCCACGATCATCAGGATCGCAAAGCGCAGATGGGACCGGTAACGGCGGCGGCGCAGTTCCGGCCGCTTGTACACATAGGCGGCAAAATCCGCGTAGTCGTCGGCGGTCAGGTCGACGACCATGCGGGCTTGCCCGGGCGCGGACGGCGTCATCAGATGTCGAGCTCCGCCAGGTTGCCCTTTTCCTCGATCCACGCGCGGCGTTGCGAGGATTCGCCCTTGCCCATCAGCATGTCGAACATGCGGGTGGTGTCGTCGGGCGTCTGGTCGCCGTAGCCCACCGGCAGCAGGCGGCGCGTGTCGGGGTTCATGGTGGTTTCCCAGAGCTGCTCGGGATTCATTTCGCCCAGGCCCTTGAACCGGCTGACCGACCAGGCGCCTTCGCGCACGCCTTCCTTGCGCAGCTTGTCCTGTGCGGCCTCGAGTTCGCCTTCGTCAAGACAGTAGATCTTGCGGGCGGGGCGCTTGCCCTGAGCCGGCACGTCCAGGCGGAACAGCGGCGGCTTGGCGACGTAGACGTTGCCCGCCTCAACCAGCTTGGGGAAGTGCTTGTAGAAGAGCGTCAGCAGCAGCACCTGGATGTGCGAGCCGTCGACGTCCGCGTCGGACAGGATGCAGATGCGGCCATAGCGCAGGCCGGACAGGTCGGGGGTATCGCCGGGACCGTGGGGGTCCACGCCGATGGCGACCGAGATGTCGTGGATTTCGTTGTTGGCGAAGAGACGGTCGCGATCGACCTCCCAGGAGTTCAGCACCTTGCCGCGCAGCGGCAGGATGGCCTGGAACTCCTTGTCGCGTCCCATCTTGGCCGAGCCGCCGGCCGAGTCGCCCTCGACCAGGAACACTTCCGTGCGGGTCGCGTCGCTGGATTCGCAGTCGGTCAGCTTGCCGGGCAGCACAGCCACGCCCGAGCTCTTGCGCTTTTCGACCTTTTGCGCCGACCGTTGGCGCGCCTGCGCCTGACGGATGGCCAGCTCCGCCAGCTTCTTGCCATATTCGACGTTGCTGTGCAGCCACAGGTCCAGCGCGCTCTTGGAGAAACCGCCAACCAGACGCACGGCGTCGCGGCTATTTAAGCGCTCTTTGATCTGGCCCTGGAATTGCGGATCCAGCACCTTGGCCGACAGCACGAAGCTGGCGCGGGCGAACACGTCTTCGGGCAGCAGCTTCACGCCCTTGGGCAGCAGGCTGTGCAGCTCGGCAAAGCCCTTGACCGCGCCGAAGAGGCCTTCGCGCAGGCCGGATTCATGGGTGCCGCCCGCGGGCGTGGGAATGAGGTTGACGTAGGACTCGCGCACCGCGTTGCCGTCCTCGGTCCAGGCCACCACCCATTGGGCGCCCTCGCCTTCGGCGAAGTTCTCGTGGTCGGCGCCGGCGTACTGTTCGCCTTCGAAGAACGGCACCATCAGCTCCGCGCCGGCCAGGGCCTCGGCCAGGTAGCCGCGCAGGCCGTCCTGGTACTGCCAGGTCTTGGTGTCCCCGGTTTTCTCGTTGACCAGCGTGACCTTCACGCCCGGCAGCAGCACGGCCTTGCTGCGCAGCAGGTGCGTCAGTTCGCCCAGCGGGATGTTCGGGCTGTCGAAATATTTGGCGTCGGGCCAGACGCGCACGCGCGTGCCGGACTTCTTGCGGCCGCCCTGGTCGTAGGGCGCCAGGGGTTCGGCGACGTCGCCGCCCTTGAACACCAGGCGGTTCACGGCGTTGTCCCGCCAGACGACGACTTCCAGACGGGTGGCCAGCGCGTTCGTGACGGACACGCCCACGCCGTGCAGGCCGCCGGAGAAGGCGTAGGCGCCGCCGCCGGCCTTGTCGAACTTGCCGCCCGCGTGCAGGCGCGTGAAGACCAGTTCGACGACGGGCGCGTTCTCTTCGGGATGCAGGCCGACGGGGATGCCGCGCCCGTCGTCCTCGACGGACACGCTGCCATCGGCGTGCAGCGTGACCTGGATCTGTTTGCCGTAGCCGGCCAGGGCCTCGTCTGCGGCGTTGTCTATGACCTCCTGCACGACGTGCAGGGGGTTTTCGGTGCGGGTGTACATGCCCGGGCGCTGGCGCACGGGCTCCAGCCCCTTCAGGACGCGGATGGACGCCTCGTTGTAACGTGGAGTGGCCAAGTTATCCCCAACATCTGTGGAAAAAAACCGACATTTTACGGACAAGCCTAGATTCTGCGCGGCTCCGGGTGGGATGCGCACGACCTGACCAAGTCCGATTTCGGTAGGATGATGACAGTCACGACCGGCGCACCGGGGTTCAGTGACCCGGATCGCGACGGCCGCGCCGCAACATCCTACACAAATCCTGCAAACCCTGTTGTTATTAACAGTGGTATGCCTGTTGTTATTGACAGTGGTATGCTTGAGCCCATTCCACAAACAAGAACAACGGCAAGGCGCGTCTTAACGCGCCTTTTGCTGCCGAACCGAGAATCACCATCATGAGCGACCAAATCAAGAACGTCAGTGACGCGAGCTTCGATGCCGATGTGTTGAAATCCGGCCAGCCGGTGCTGGTGGACTACTGGGCTGCCTGGTGCGGCCCCTGCAAGATGATTGCCCCGATCCTGGAAGAAGTCGCCACCGAATACGCGGGTCGCCTGACGATCGCGAAACTGAACGTGGACGAAAACCAGGGCACGGCCACCAAGTACGGCATCCGCGGCATTCCTACCCTTATGCTCTTTAAAGACGGCCAGGCGGCCGCCACCAAGGTTGGCGCGCTGTCGAAGTCGCAACTCACCGCATTCCTGGACGGCGCGTTGTAAACCGCGTGCTGTAAACGAAGGCGCCGCCGCTGAGGCGGCGCTCATTCAGTACCGCGCGAGCCCGTCCGTGGCGCGCCGCCAGAGCCCTCCTTTACTTTTCCCCCAAACTCACCGCGATGCACCTCAACGAACTGAAGGCGCTGCACGTCTCGCAGCTGCTCGAAATGGCCGCTGGCCTGGAAATCGAGAACGCCAACCGCCTGCGCAAGCAGGAACTGATGTTCGCCATCATGAAGCGGCGCGCCAAGCAAGGCGAGCAGATCTTCGGCGACGGCGTCCTGGAAGTCCTGCCCGACGGCTTCGGTTTCCTGCGCTCGCCGGAAACCTCGTATCTGGCCAGCACCGACGACATCTACATTTCTCCGTCGCAGATCCGCCGTTTCAACCTGCACACCGGCGACTCCATCGAAGGCGAAGTGCGCACCCCCAAGGATGGCGAGCGCTATTTCGCGCTGGTGAAGGTGGACAAGGTCAACGGCGTGGCGCCCGAGGCGATCAAGCATCGCATCATGTTCGAGAACCTGACGCCGCTGCACCCGAACCGCGTCATCCGCCTGGAACGCGACATCAAGAGCGAGGAAAACCTCACCGGCCGCATCCTCGACGTCTTCGCCCCCATCGGCATGGGCCAGCGCGGCCTGATCGTCGCCAGCCCCAAGTCCGGCAAGACGGTGATGATGCAGCACATCGCGCACGCCATCACCACCAATTACCCCGACGCGGTCATGATCGTCCTGCTGGTCGATGAGCGCCCCGAGGAAGTGACCGAAATGCAGCGCACGGTGCGCGGCGAAGTGGTGGCCTCCACCTTCGACGAGCCCGCCACCCGTCACGTGCAAGTGGCCGAAATGGTCATCGAAAAGGCCAAGCGCCTGGTCGAAATGAAGAAGGACGTCGTGATCCTGCTGGACTCGATCACCCGCCTGGCCCGCGCGTACAACACCGTCGTGCCGGCCTCCGGCAAGGTGCTGACCGGCGGCGTGGACGCCAACGCCCTGCAGCGCCCCAAGCGCTTCTTCGGCGCCGCGCGCAACCTGGAGGAAGGCGGCTCGCTGACCATCCTGGGCACCGCGCTGATCGAAACCGGCAGCCGCATGGATGAAGTCATCTATGAAGAATTCAAGGGCACCGGCAACTCCGAAGTCCACCTCGAGCGCCGCCTGGCCGAAAAGCGCGTCTACCCGTCCATCAACCTGAACAAGTCGGGCACCCGCCGCGAAGAGCTGCTGATCGCCCCCGACCTGCTCCAGAAGGTGTGGGTGCTGCGCAAGTTCATCCACGACATGGACGAAGTCCAGTCCATGGAGTTCATCCTGGACAAGATGCGCGCCACCAAGACCAACGCCGAATTCTTCGACATGATGAAGAAGAAGTAAGCAGGCCGTCCGCGCCGGCAGCAGCCACAGCCACAGCCGCCCTGAATGGGCGGCTTTTCATTGCGCGCAAGATCTTGCCAGGGGAGCGTCCGGCCCGGCCCCCCTTGCGCACCGCCTCAATGCTCGATGAACTCCGGCATCCGGCGCGGCATCGAATCGGCCGGCCGCGGCGTCTGCTTGGGCGGCTCCTTGCCGGCGCTTTCGATGGGCTCGACGCGCGGG
This sequence comes from Achromobacter sp. NFACC18-2, assembly GCF_900108985.1. Taxonomy (NCBI): domain Bacteria; kingdom Pseudomonadati; phylum Pseudomonadota; class Betaproteobacteria; order Burkholderiales; family Alcaligenaceae; genus Achromobacter; species Achromobacter sp. NFACC18-2. The sequence continues at coordinate 102,010 of NZ_FNYM01000019.1, forward strand.
TCGTCCCAACTACCCGTCACGGAATATTCCATGGTCATCGCGCGCGCGAGCGGCTGCTTGAGCAGCCACTGCGTCACGAAAGCCCCCAGGCCGATCAGCGGATTGACGGCCAGCGCGGTCACCATTGCCGCGCCGCTCGCATCCAGGTTGGGGATGACCACCGCTTTGAGGTCCCAGCGCTCCTTGATCAGGTTCACCCCACCGGCCAGCACGATGGCGGCGACCGGCCCGTTGATCTTGTAGCCCTCGGTGGTCAGCAAGCCGTCGGCCACCTTGACGTGGCCGCGGATGGTGTCGAAGGGAAACCCGTCGCGCAGCAGGTTGGTGGGATTGACGTCCAGGCGCGCCAGCCGTTGCAGCGATTGCAGCGACAGCAATTCCAGCAGGCGCGCCGTGCGCGAGTTCACGTGCATGAAGCGGCCGTTGTCCAGGCTGACGATCACGTCGCCCTGGACGTCCGCGATGTTGTGCGTCCAGGGCAGGTTGCGCCAGGTCGCCTTGCCCTGGACGGTGCCCTTGCCGTTGGACACGACGTTCTGAAAGCCGAGTCGGTTCATGAGCTCGCCGATGTTCTCCAGCTTCAGGGCCGTGTCGACGGCCAAGCCGCGATCCGGTCCTTCCAGGCGCCAATTGCCCGTGGCGTTCAAGGCCGCCGAATCATTGGTGATGGACAGCTTGTCCAGCCGCCACTGCCGCCCGCGCTCGAGATTGGTGCCGGTCACCTGCAGCACGCCCAGATTCCTGCCATACAGCAGGAATCGGTCGGCCTGCAGGTCGATGGCGGGAATGTCCGACAGGTCATTGCCCGACGCCAGCGCCTTGTCGGCCTCATTGGCGTCGCCCTCTCCGCCGAACGACAGGTGCTTCAGGCGAGCGGTGATCTGCCCCGCAATGGCGCCCGACGCCTCCCGCCACGCCAGCGTGCCCGCTGCCTGGCGCGATTCCAGGTCGACGCGCCACTGCGCCGGCGCGGGACGCGTCGCGTACAGCGTCAGGTCATTGAGCGTGTAGCCGCTGGTGCGCAGGACGCCGGCCGCCAGGCTGACGCGCTCCGGCTGCGGCAGGATCGGCTTGGAAGGGGCCCGGCCCTTGGCCGGCGCCACGCTGAATCCGTCTGATACCGCCTCCCAACCGTCCATGTCCAGTTCCGGAAGGCTGGCATTCAGGCTCAGCCCGCGCTCCGGCAGGCTGGCCGGCCGCCCGATGCCCAGGGCGCCGCGCGAAAAATAGGACGCCGAGCGATCGGCCGGATCCCGTTCGAAAAGCGCGTTCACGTTTTCGCCCAGGTTGGCCGTCAGCCAGCGCCGGTCCCGCGCGCCGCGGTCCTGCGCCGGCGCCCATTGCACCTTCAGCGGCTGGGCGGACTTGGCGGACTTGCCCGCCGGCGCCGGCATGTCGATCGCCATGCCCACCAGGTCGGATTCGGCCGAAATGTCGATGGCGCCGCCCTTCTGGTAGCTCAAACGCCCCTTGTAGGCCGCCCGGCCCGAAAAGCGCGACATCGAGGGGGCCCGGCTCAACTGCGACAGTCCCTCCCCCGTCAACGTGCCGTCAAAGCGCAGGACGTCCGAGCCCTTCGCCAGCGCGCCCAGGATGGTGACGGGTCCGCCCAGGAATTGCGCCCGGATGCCCTTGGTCTGCACCCCTTTTTCGGAAAACTCCAGGTCGCCGTGGATCTGGCTGAGCAGCGGAATCTCGGGCATGAAGGTGAAGGAATTGTCCGAGAACCTGATGGTCCCCTGCACCTGCGTGTCGTCCGTATGCAGCAGCGGCACCTTCAGATCCAGCGGCATGCGCCAGTCGCCCGTGCCGTGCGCCTCGTCCAGCGCGCCGTCCAGCAGTTCGCCCAGCGGCGAATTCGCGGCCAGGGCCAGATAGGCCGCCACCGGCCCCGCGGTCTCGCCGGTGAGCTGGAGCTGCGAGTTGTTTTCCATGTCGGGAATGGACGCCTTCACGGCGCCCAGCGTGATGGTGTGACCGGGACCCGTATGAGCCACGGCACCGCCCGCGCTGTCCAGCGACAGGCTCACCTTGTCGATGCGGAAATTGCCCGACACGTTTTCCAGCATCGGCCAGCCCTTGCTGTGCGGCCGGGCCGGCGCGTAGTCAACCTTGGCGCCGGAGTATCCCCCCGCGATGACGAATTCGCCCGCGGCGTCCGGGGCGCCAAACGGAAAGTCGTCCAGATCGCCCTTGAGGGTGATCGCCGCCGAATGCATCTGCCCGGCCGGCAGGCCGGTCGCCAGCCATTCCCGGGCATCCGCGTTGACCTCCAGCGGCAGATAGCGATGGATGGCCGGCATCGACCCGCGGACCATCGTGCCGCGCACGTCGGCGCTGCCGGCGGCGGTCTTGCCTTCCCGGCGCCATTGGCCCTGCAGGCGCACGTCCAGGTCGTCGTTGGCCACGCGCAGCTGGGCCACGTCCACGAACCAGCTTTTCGGATCCGGGCCCTTGACCCGGGCGTCGAGCTCCAGGTCGTTCGCCAGCAGCGTGGGCGTTTCGAAAACACCCGGCACCGTCACGCGCAACTGATGCAGCGCCCCCTTGACCGCGACGTCCGGCGCGCCCGCGCTGCGCGCCAGCGGCAGGCCATCGATCTGCACGAAATCGCCGGGCAGCGCCGACATCCGCACCTGCCCCGAGCCGCCCTGGACCGCAGGCCCGTCCGGCCCGGACGTCCAGGAAACGCCGCGCATCGCGACGTCGCTCGTTACCGTGGTGAACTTGCCATGGTCGAACTGCCACCACGCCCGCGCGGCCAGCCGCCCTGCCACCGGCGGCACGTCCACCCAGGGCGCCCAGGCCAGCGGCTCCACGTCATCGGCCTGGACAAACAGCTGGCCGCTCCAGTTGGCCGGCTTCTTGGCGTCCGTCGCGAACAGGCTGCGGTTGAATTCGCCGCGCAGTTCCAGCTTGTGAGCGAGCGCGGCGCCCGCCGATGCCTGCAGCACGAAACGGTGCGACAGATTGCCGTTGCGCACCAGAAGGTCCACGCCTTCCAGCGTCAGCTCGGGCGCCTGGCGCAACTCGTCCTGCCAGCGCAGCGTGGCGTCGCGCACCAGCAGCTCGCGCTGCGCCGCCAGCCAGCGCAGGCCGGGATGATTCAGGTCGGAGGCATGGTCGCTGGTGTTGAGGTCGATGTCCTGCCCGGCCACCCACAAATGATTGGATGGGTCCCGCCGCAGGATCAGCTCCGGCCTTTCCACCCGCAGGCGCACCAGCGTGGGCGACAGCGACAGAATGCTGCGCCAGGCCACCACCGCGGACACGGACGGCAGGCTCAATACCGGACCGGCCTCGTCGTCGTGGACCTGGACGGAGGCAAGATCGAGCCTGGGATTGAGCCCCTGCCAATTCGCGTCGATCGAGCCGATCGTAACTCGGGCGCCCAACGCCTGGCTGGCGTAGGCTTCGATCTGAGGACGCCATTGGTCCACCCGCGGGAGGACCCAATAGCGCACTCCCAGAAACCCGATGGCGACAACGCCATATACGATCAGCGCGGCCCAGAATAGGCTGCGGAGCACTTTTTTTGGAACAGACACGGATCAGTGGGCAGGAGGAGAGGTCTTGCAGTATCGTCCCCACTTATACCTGAAACACGTCCATCCGTCTGCCGCCCTTTGCACCATGTCGAATCCATCCCCCCTCGCCCCCGCCCTCGCCTGGTCCGGCCATCTGCGCCGCCGGCTCGACGCCCATCCGGACCTGGCCGCCTGGCTGGCCGAAGCCGTGAAGCAACCTGTCACGCCGGCTCTGATGACGCAATGGCAAGCCGAACTCGCCGGCCCCGCCGCCGCGTCCGACACCCTGCCGGTGGACGTGTGCCGCATGGTGCTGCGCAAGCTGCGCGAACGCGTTTTCAGCGTGCTCATCGTGCGCGACCTGGCCGGTCAGGCAGCGCTTGAGGAAGTGGTCGGCGCCATGACCACGCTGGCGGACATGGCGGTGGCAGCCGCCTACCGCAGCGTGGCGGCGGAGCTGGCGGCGGTGCACGGCGTCCCGCGCGATCCCGCCACCGGCAAGCCGCAGGAAATGCTGATCGTGGGCATGGGCAAGCTGGGCGGCTGCGAATTGAATGTGTCGTCCGACATCGACCTCATCATGCTCTATGGCGAGGAAGGCGAAACCGACGGCCCCCGCCGCATCAGCCACCACGAGTTCTACGGGCGCCTGACGCGCCGCATGATGCCGGTGCTGTCCGAGGTGGACGCCAACGGCCAGGTGTTCCGCACCGACCTGCGCCTGCGCCCCGATGGCGATGCCGGGCCGCTGGCCTGGAGCCTCGATGCGCTGGAGCATTACCTGATCGGCCAGGGCCGCGAATGGGAACGCTACGCCTGGCTGAAAGCCCGGCTGATGCCCGCGCAGGCCTTTGAAGGCAGCGACAGCGCGGCGCAGGCCACGCAACTGGAAAGCCTGCGCGTGCCCTTCGTCTATCGCAAGTACTTCGATTTCGACGCGCTGGCCGCCCTGCGCGCGCTGCGCGAGCGCATCCGCCAGGACTGGCAGCGCCGCGCGTCGGCGCGCAATGGCATCGACAGCGCCAACAACATCAAGCTGGGCGACGGCGGCATCCGCGAGATCGAATTCGTGGTGCAGCTGGCGCAGCTCATCCGCGGCGGGCGCATGCCCGCCCTGCAAAAGCGCGGCCTGCTGGAGGCGCTGCACGCCGAATGCGTAGCCGGCCTGGTGCCCGAGGACGACGCCCGGCGCCTGGAAGACGCCTATCGTTTCCTGCGGCGCACCGAGCACGCGCTGCAATACCGGGAAGACGAGCAGACCCATCTGCTGCCCGGCGACCCAGCCCAGCGCGCCGCCCTGGCCGCGGCGCTGGGTTTCGCCCCCGACGACTTCGAAAGCACGCTGGCCGCGCACCGCGATTTCGTGTCGCAGACCTTTCGCAACGTGTTCCGCATGGTGGGCATGGGCGAGGAGGACGCCGCGCCGGCCCCCGCGGGCAGCGACGCGCCGTCCGGCCAGGACGAACCCGACAGCGAAAGCGAACTGAGCGACCAGATCCGCCAGGCTTTCGGCGACGACGCGGACGACCTGCTGCGCCGGGCCCAGACGCTGTCCGGCAGCCACCGCGTGCGCAGCCTGCCCGAAAGCAGCCGCCGCCGCATGGAGATCCTGCTGCCGGCCGCCCTGCGCGCCGCCCTGCAGACGCCGGCGCCGCGGGACGCCGCGGTCCGCCTCTTCGACCTGATCGAGAAGATCGCGCAGCGCAGCGCCTATCTGGCGCTGCTTGCCGAGTATCCGGACACGCTGGCCCGCGTGGCGCGGATGGTGGCCGCCAGCCCCTGGGCCGCGCAGTACCTGACGCAGCATCCGCTGCTGCTAGACAGCCTGATCGACTGGCGCACCCTCTTCGAAGCGCTGGACTTCAACCAGATCGCCCGCCAGCTGACGGCGGACCTGGATGCGTGCCGCCTGCCGGACGGCAGCCCGGACATCGAGCGCCAGATGAATCTGATGCGCGACGTGCAGCGCCAGGCCAGCTTCCAGCTCCTGGCGCAGGACCTGGAAGGCGAACTGACGGTCGAAAAGCTGGCGGACCAGTTGTCGGCGCTGGCCGACCTGCTGCTGGCCGAAACCATCCGCCGCGCCTGGCCGCTCGTGAACAAGGTCGAGGGCGCCGAACCGCACTTTGCCGTCATCGCCTATGGCAAGCTGGGCGGCAAGGAACTGGGCTACGCGTCGGACCTGGATCTGGTCTTCCTGTTCGACGACCCGCGAGAGGACGCTGCCGAGGTCTATGCCAAGCTGGGCCGGCGCATGACGTCCTGGCTGTCGACCATGACCTCGTCGGGCCGGCTCTATGAGATTGACCTGCGCCTGCGGCCCGACGGCGACGCAGGACTGCTCGCGGTGTCGCTCGAGGCCTTCGAGCAATACCAGCACAAGCACGCCTGGGCCTGGGAACACCAGGCGCTCACCCGGGCGCGCTTTGCCGCCGGCGACGCCAGCGTGGGCGCCCGCTTCGAGAAAATCCGCGAGGACATCCTGGTGCTGCCGCGCGATACGGCGGCGCTGCGCGACGAGGTCTTGGCGATGCGCGAAAAAATCAACGCCGGCCATCCGAACACCACCGACCGATTCGACCTGAAACACGACCGCGGCGGGATGGTCGACGTGGAGTTCGTCACGCAGTATCTGGTGCTGTGCCACGCCGGCACGCATCCGGTGCTGGTGCGCAACCTCGGCAACATCGCGCTGCTGCGGCTGGCCGGCGAAGCCGGCCTGATCCCGCCGGAGCTGGCGGCGCGCTCCGGCGACGCCTATCGCACCCTGCGGCGCGTCCAGCATCAGCTGCGCCTGCAGGGCGTGGAAAAGGCGCGCGTCGCGCCCGAGCAGCTGCAGGCCGAGCGGGCTGCGGTGCGCGAACTCTGGACCACGGTGCTGGACTGACGGCAACTCGTCGTAAAATAAGGGTTTTTCCGCTTTTGCCTGCCAGCCATGTCTGAACTCGTCCGCCCCAAACTCGACCTGCCTGCCGGCCGCAGCAAGGTGCTGATGCATTCGTGCTGCGCCCCCTGTTCCGGCGAGGTCATGGAGGCCATGACCGCCTCCGGCATCGATTACGCGATCTACTTCTACAACCCGAACATCCATCCGGTCAAAGAGTACGAAATCCGCAAGCAGGAGAACATCCGCTTCGCTGAAAAGCACGGCATCGAGTTCATCGACGCCGACTACGACATGGACAACTGGTTCGAACGCGTCAAGGGCATGGAAGACGCCCCCGAGCGCGGCGAACGCTGCACGGCGTGCTTCGACATGCGCTTCGAGCGCACGGCGCTGTACGCCCACGAGCACGGTTTCGACACCATCACCAGTTCGCTCGGCATCTCACGCTGGAAGGACATGAACCAGATCAACGGCTGCGGCGAACGCGCGGCCGCGCGCTACGACGACCTGGTCTACTGGACCTACAACTGGCGCAAGGGCGGCGGCTCGGCCCGCATGATCGAAATCAGCAAGCGCGAGAACTTCTACCAGCAGGAATATTGCGGCTGCGTCTATTCGCTGCGCGACACCAACCGCCATCGCCGCGCGCAGGGCCGCGAACGCATCCACATCGGCGTGAAGTTCTACGGCAAGGAAGACCTCATCAACGAGGAACAGCTCTGACCGCTTGCTGAGCCAGTCCCCGCGGCACACCGCCGCCAATGAAAAAGCCTGGCAGTCCGCGCGCCGCGCGTCCTCCAGGCCTGCATCGGCGCCCCACGGGGCGCCGTTTCTCTTATGGGGCGATCAGTCCAGCGTGAGCACCGTCGCGCCCGTCGTCTTGCGCGAGGCCAGCGCGGTCTGCGCCTCGCCTGCCTGATCCAGCGAGTAGCGCTGGTCGATGCGAACCTTGATCTTCTTCTTGAGCACCAGGTCGAAGAGCTCTTCGGACGCCGACTGCAGTTTTTCCAGCGTATTGACGTGGATGCCCAGCGACGGGCGCGTCACGTACAGGCTGCCCTTCTGGTTCAGCACGGCCAGGTTGACGCCGGCCACCGGACCCGACGCGTTGCCGAAGCTGACCATCAGGCCGCGCGGCTCGATGCAGTCCAGCGAGGTTTCCCAGGTGTCCTTGCCCACGCCGTCATACACCACCGGCACCTTCTTGCCGCCCGTCAGTTCCAGCACGCGCTCGACCACGTTTTCACGCGAATAATCGATGGTTTCCCAGGCGCCGTTGGCGCGCGCCAGTTCGGCCTTTTCGGGGCTGGACACCGTGCCGATGAGCTTGACGCCCAGCGCCTTGGCCCATTGGCAGGCGATCAGCCCGACGCCGCCGGCCGCGGCATGGAACAGGATGGTCTCGCCGCCCTGCAAACGATAGGTCTGGCGGAACAGGTACTGCACCGTCAGGCCCTTGAGCATCAAGGCCGCGGCCTCGTCGAACGCGATTCCTTTGGGCACCTTGACGACCTGCGCGGCAGGCACGTTGCGCGCCTGGGCGTACGCGCCCAGGGGGCTCTGGCCGTAGGCGACGCGGTCGCCCTTCTTCAGGTGCTTGACGTCGGCGCCCACGGCGGTCACCACGCCAGCGCCTTCGAAGCCCAGGCCATGCGGCAGCGGATGCGGATACAAGCCCGTGCGGTAATAGATATCGATGAAGTTCAGCCCGGCAGCGTGCTGCTCGATCGTGACTTCGTTGGCGGCCGGCGGCGGAACTTCCACCTCAACCAGCTTCAGGACTTCGGGACCACCGTGCTGCTCGATACGAATTGCCTTGACGAGATTGCTGGCCATGCTGGCCTCCTTTCATTGGAAATTGGAAATAACGCGAACTGATCCAAAAATGCCGACCTTACCCCGGGGGAGCCACAGCGTTCACAGCGTTCACCGCGGGGATTGCCGGTCGTCCTGCCTCGCGGCCGGCCGGGCCGCGCCGCCGCCCATCAATGCGAACACGCCCGCCAGCACCAGCACGGTTCCGGCCATCTGCCACACCGTGATGGGCTCGTCCAGGAACCATGACGCCAGGAACAGCACCGATACCGGCCCGACCATGCCCAGCAGCGATGCCGTGGGCGCGCCGATCAGCGATACCGCCCACATCAGCATGAACACCGGCACCACGGTGTTGAGCGTGGCATGGATGATCGAATATTTATAGACCGCGGCAGGCTGGATCAGCATCGACGGCGGATGCACGACGAAGAACTGGATGATGCACGCCACGCACGACACGAGCATCGCGTACGCCACCAGCCGCGTCGGACCGATCCGCTTGATCAGTTCCCCGGAACAGATGAGGTACACAGAATAGCTTGCGGCGGAGCCGAAAACGAACAAAGACCCTAACAGCACCTCGCCGCCCCCGCCGAAGGACAGATCGTGCGCGAACACCAGCACCACGCCGGCGTAAGACAGCACCATGGCCAGCCATTGCCGGCGCTCGATCGGACGCTTGAACCAGATCGCGGACAACAGGACGACGAGCGAGGGAGACAGGAACAGGATCAGGCGTTCGAGGCTGGCCGTGATGTAGCGCAGGCCCAGGAAGTCCAGGAAACTGGAAAGGTAATAGCCCAGGAGGCCAAGCACGCACACCTGCACGCGCTCTTTGGTGGTCATCACGACGATTTCGCCCCGCGCCGCGCGGCGGGACTGGTGCCAGGCCACCGCCGCGAAGAACGGCATGGCGAACAGCATCCGAAAGGCGATCAGGGTGACCGCGTCGATGCCGTAGCGGTAGGTGAATTTGACGACGATGGCCTTGGCGGAAAAGAGGATCGCGCCAAGCACGGCCATGGCGATTCCGGCGGCGCGGCCGGAGGCCAGCGGAAGCGCCGTAAGCTTGGCAATACGATTCATGCGATGATTTTAAGTTCACCGCGAAAATATTTGCACACCTTCCATGACGCATTCTGCCTTTTCCGCCGCATGACCCGACACCGCGCCCTCACCTACATCCATATCGCCGCCGTGCTGTTCGGGCTGACCGGAGTCTTTGGCGAACTGATCCAGGCGAGCGCCGCGGTCATCACGTTGGGCAGGGCGGCGTTCGCCGTCATGGCGCTGGGCATCTTCGCGCGCATGCGGCGCAAGCCGCTCCTGGGCGTGCTCACCCCGGCGCAATTATTCGTCCTGGTGATCGCCGGCGCGCTGCTTGCCGCGCACTGGGTCACGTTCTTCATTTCCGTGAAAGTGGGCGGCATCGCCATCGCGACGCTTGGCTTTGCCAGCTTTCCGGCGTTCATCACCCTCTTTGAAGGCCTGATATTCCGCGAACGCGTCCGCCTGGCCGAATGGCTGCTGCTGGGGCTGGTCACCGCGGGCCTGGTGCTGGTCACCCCGTCGTTCGACCTGGCCGACCAGGGCACCATCGGCCTCGCGTGGGGCCTGCTGTCGGGCCTGAGCTTTGCGCTGTTGGCGTTGAGCAACCGGCGGTCGGCCTCCGGCATGGACCCGATGCAGGTGTCATGCTGGCAGAACCTGGTGGTTGCGCTGGTGATGGTGCCCTTCGCGGTCGGCCAGCTGCCCGCCGTGCCCGCGCTGGACTGGTTCTGGCTGGCGCTGCTGGGTATCTTCTGCACCGGGCTGTCGCACTACCTGTTCGTGTCCAGCCTTACGCGCCTGAATGCCCGCAGCGCCGGCCTGGTGATCGCGCTGGAACCCGTCTATGCGATTGCCTTCGCCTGGGTGCTGTTCAGCCAGCAGCCCACGCCGCGCATGCTGGCGGGCGCCGCGCTCATCGTGGCCGCCATCGTGTGGTCGGGGCTGCGCAAGCAGACGCCGCCGTCCTCCACCGCCGAAGCGCCCTCGAAGATACAGCCTTGACAATAACTGACTAGGCAGTAAAATTCGCCGCATGACTGCCGCGCCTTCCCCCTCCACGTCCGAACCTTCCGAGTCTCCCGTCCATTACCGCAGCGACACGCGCAGCATGGCGGACGACAACGCGGGCTTCCTGATCAAGCTGGTCTATCACTCCCTGACCCGCATGCTGGACCAGGAAATGGCGCCGCTCGATCTCACCGCGATGCAGTGGCGGCCGCTGGCCATGGTGTTCCTGGGCCGCGCCGACACGCCCGCCGAACTCGCGCGGCTCAACGACATGGACACCGGCGCCATGACCCGCGCCCTGGACCGCCTGGAAGCCAAAGGCCTGCTGCGCCGCAACCGCTGCCAGGAAGACCGCCGCGTGGTCAAGATCGAACTCACCGAACTGGGCGAAACCAAGGCCCGCCAGATCCCCGCAAATATCGCCCGCGCCCTCAATCACCACCTGCGCGGCTTCTCCACCGACGAAGTCGCCCAGCTCATGCATTTCCTGCGACGGATGATCGCCAACGGGTCCGCATCCGGCTCGCCCGCCGAACGCTGACCCGCCGCCCCGTACCGAACCGGGGTTTTTATTTGGCATAATCACTGCCTAGGCAAATACAGATTAATCAATTACTTTCAGCTAACAGTCAGGATGAAACGCCTTTTATCTACCGTAATGGTGCTGGCCCTCGGCGGTTGCGCGCTGATGGAACCCGCGCCGCAGCCCGTCGCGGCGCTGGACGCGGCCAAGCTCGGGCTGACCGGCCAGACCGCCGACTGGCCCGCCACGCATTGGTGGGAGCGCTACGGCGATCCGCAGCTCAATGCCCTGATGGCCGAAGCGCTGACAAACAGTCCGTCGATGAGCGCCGCGCAGGCGCGCCTGGCCAAGGCCAACGCAGCGGTCGGCATCGCGCGCGCGCCGTTGCTGCCCCGCGTGGACGCGGGCTACACGCTCACCCGCGAGCATCTGTCCAAGGACTACATCTACCCCGCGCCGCTGGGCGGTTCCGTCGTCAGCGACAACCGGCTGGCGCTGGACTTCAGCTATGAACTGGATTTCTGGGGCAAGAACCGCTCGCGCCTGCAGTCCGCGGTGTCGCAGCAGGAAGCCGCCAGCGCCGACGCGCAAGCCGCGCGCAACCTGCTGGCCAGCGCCACCGTGCGCGCCTACCTGAACCTGCAGAACGCCTTTGCGCAGCGCGACGTGCTGAACCGGGTGATTTCGCAGCGCGCCGAAGTGCTGTCGCTGACCCAGGGCCGCTACACGGCCGGGCTGGACACCCAGGTCGAGGTCAAGCAGGCGGAATCGTCCCTCGCCTCGGGCAAGGTCGAACTGACCCAGATCGAAACCACGCTGGCGCAACTGCGCAACCAGGTCGCCGCGCTGGCGGGCGCCGGTCCGCAGCGCGGGCAGGACCTGGTCCAGGTCACGCTGACCGCGCCATCGGGCAGCATTCCGTCCAGCGTTCCGCTCGATCTGCTGGGGCATCGTCCCGACGTCACGGCCGCGCGCTGGCGCGCCGAGGCCGCGCGCCACGCCATCGACACGGCCAAGGCCGAGTTCTATCCCAACGTGAACCTGGCCGCTTTCGTGGGCTTTCAGGCCATCGGCACCGGCAACCTGCTGGGCGCCGACGCCCGCATGGCCGGCTTTGGCCCGGCCATCACGCTGCCCATCTTCCACGGCGGCGAGCTCAACGCCAACCTGGCGGGCCGCCGCGCCGATGCCGACCTGGCGGTGTCGGACTACAACCAGACCGTGCTGGACGCCGCGCATCAGGTCGCGGACGCGCTGGATGGCCTGCGCCTGCTGGACCAGGAAAAGGCCCAGCAACGCCAGGCGCGCGAGGCCATCGAGGCGGCCTACGCCCTGGCCGTCGATCGCTACAAGGCGGGCATGGGCAACTACATCACCGTGCTGATCGCGCAGACGGGCGTCCTCACCCAGGCTCGCCTGGACACCGATCTGCGCATCCGCGCTTACCAGCTCGACGCCAACCTGGCCACCGCCCTGGGCGGCGGCTACGCGCCCCCGGCCGAGCCCGCCCCGAACTCCATTCATTGAACGATCCCGGATTCAGACGTCATGAACGCTGCCACTCCCTCGACCCATCCCGCCCGTAAACGCCTGCTGCTGATGGCGACCGGGGCCTTTATCGTTGTCGCCATCGCCTACGGCATCTGGTGGGCGCTGTTCGGCGCGCACTTCGAAAGCACCGACGATGCCTACGTGCACGGCAACCTGGTGCAGATCACGCCGCAGGTGCCCGGCACCGTGGTGGCCATCGAAGCCGACGACACCGAAACCGTCACCGCCGGCCAGCCGCTGGTGCGACTCGATCCCGCCGATACGGACATCGCCCTGCAGCAGGCGCAGGCCAAGCTGGCCCAGACGGTCCGCCAGGTGCAGACCTATTACGTGCAGAACGATGCGCTCGCCGCCGACGTCGACCTGCGCAATGCCGACATCCTGCGCGCCCAGGCCGAGCTGACCCGCGCGCAGAGCGACGTAAAGCGCCGCCAGCAGCTCGCCAAGTCGGGCGGCGTCAGCGGCGAGGAAATCCTGCACGCCGAGGTGGCCCTGAAGTCCGCCCAGTCCGGCGTCGCGCAGGCCAAGGCGGCGTTGGCCGCCGCGAAGGCCAAGCTGGCGACCAACCAGGCCTTGACGCAAGGCACTTCCGTGGCCGAGCACCCCGATGTGCGCCAGGCGGCCGCCGAGCTGCGCAACGCCTGGCTGGCGCAATCGCGCACCGTGCTGCCCGCGCCCGTCGGCGGCGTCATCGCGCGCCGCAGCGCGCAGGTCGGCCAGCGCGTCGCCCCCGGCGCCGCGCTGATGACCGTCGTGCCGCTGGACCAGGTCTGGGTCGAAGCCAATTTCAAGGAAGGCCAGTTGCGCAAGATGCGCATCGGCCAGCCGGTCAAGATGGTGGCCGACCTGTACGGCAGCTCGGTGACCTACCACGGCACCGTCGCCGGCCTGGACGCCGGCACGGGCAGCGCCTTTGCCCTGCTTCCCGCGCAGAACGCCACCGGCAACTGGATCAAGGTCGTGCAGCGCGTACCCGTGCGCATCACGCTCGATCCCGAAGACCTGAAGCAGCATCCGCTGCGCGTGGGCCTGTCGATGGACGTTGAAGTCGACGTGGGCAAGGACGACGGCGCGCCGCTGGCCCAGGTCGCGCGCAAGGAACCGGCATGGTCGACGCGCGCGTTCGAGCCCGCGCACGATGAAGTCGACGCCATGATCGGCAAGATCATCGCGGCCAACCTCGCATCATGAGCACCGCCGCCCAGCCCGCGGGCGCAGGCGCGCCCAGTGACGCCGCCCGCCCGCCGGGCACCTACCCGCCCCTGGAGGGCGCGACCCGCATCATCGGGTCCATCGCGCTGTCCACCGCCGTCTTCATGAACGTGCTGGACACCTCGATCGCGAACGTGTCCATCCCCACGATATCCGGCGACCTTGGCGTGAGCTCCAGCCAGGGCACCTGGGTCATCACGTCGTTCGCGGTGGCCAACGCCATCACCGTGCCGCTCACGGGCTGGCTGACGCAACGCTTCGGCCAGGTGCGCCTGTTCCTGATTTCCACCCTGCTTTTCGTGGTGGCCTCCTGGCTGTGCGGCTTTTCGCCGTCGCTGGAGGCGTTGATCGCCTTTCGCGTGCTGCAAGGAGCGGTGGCGGGCCCGATGATCCCGCTGTCGCAAACACTGATGCTGGCCAGCTTCCCCAAGGCCAAGGCGGGTATGGCGCTGGCGATCTGGTCCATGACCACGCTGGTGGCCCCGGTGGCCGGGCCGTTGCTGGGCGGATGGATCTCGGACAACTACACCTGGCCCTGGATCTTCTACATCAACGTGCCGGTGGGCCTGCTGGCCGCGTGGATCAGTTGGCGCATCTACGGCAAGCGCGAATCCATGACCCGCAAGCTGCCCATCGACAAGCTCGGCCTTGTCCTGCTCGTGGTCTGGGTGGGTGCGCTGCAGATCATGCTGGACAAGGGCAAGGAACTGGACTGGTTCGCCAGTCCGACCATCATCGCGCTGGCGGCGATCGCCTTCGTGGCCTTCGTGTTCTTCCTGATCTGGGAACTGACCGACGCCCACCCCGTGGTCGACCTGCGGCTGTTCAAGATCCGAAATTTCTCGGTCGGCGCGTTGACGCTGGCGGTGGCCTATGGCGTCTTCTTCGGCAACGTGGTGCTGCTGCCCCTGTGGCTGCAAAGCAATATGGGCTACACCGCGACCTACGCGGGTCTGGTCACCGCCCCCGTCGGCCTGCTCGCCATCCTGCTCACGCCCATCGTGGGCAAGATGCTGGCCACGCGTGACCCCAGGCAGATCGTGACCGTCGCCTTCCTGATCTTTGCGCTGGTCTGCTTCATGCGCTCGGGCTTCAACACCCAGACGGACGTGCGCACGCTGATGATCCCGACCATCATCCAGGGCGCGGCGATGGCGGCGTTCTTCGTGCCGCTCACCTCCATCACGCTGTCCAGCATCGAGCCATGGCGCATCCCGGCGGCGTCGGGCCTGTCGAACTTCCTGCGGTTGACGGCGGGCGCGTTCGGCACGTCGATCTCCACCACGCTGTGGGAAAACCGCGCAACCCTGCACCACGCGCAGTTGACCGAGGTCGCCAAGCCGGGCCAGCAGGCGTTCGACCAGACCATGAACACCCTGCAGAACGGGTTGGGCGTCACGCATCAACAGGCGCTCACCATGGTCGACGGCCTGATCAACGCGCAGGCCTTCACGATGTCGGCGACGGACGTGTTCTATGCGTCCGCGCTCATCTTCCTGCTGCTGACGGGCCTGGTCTGGTTCGCCCGGCCCCGGTCGGCCAAGGCGGGCGGCGACGGCGCGGCGGAAGCGGCGGCGGGCGCCCACTGAGCCGCCCTGTCGCCAGACGAAAACAAGGCGCCTCGCGGCGCCTTGTTCTTTTTTGGCAGCGTGCCCGTCAGTCCCTGAGCAGCGTTTGCCAGTCCCGGCGTTCGATGATGTCGGCCGACAGCGCACTGATCGGAGACAGATTGAACACGGACACCCCCCGCGCGCGCCAGAGCGCCGATGCAAAGCGGAACGACGGTTCGATGAGGCGCGGAAAGTTGCGTGTCAGCCGGCTGGTCTGGGGCTTTCCCCCCTCGTCGTAGAAACGCAATCCGCCCTGCAGGGTCAGGTCCAGCCCGTGCACGTAGACCTCGCGCGCGCCGCCGGACACCAAAACCTGCAAGGCGGCATAGGCGACGGTGTCGGCATCGAAGACCCCGAGCGAGGCGTCGAAGCTGTAGCCCAGTCCCTGCTTGGCGTCCAGCAGCTGGACGTCGGGCGAGGCCGCGGCAATGCGCTTGAGCACGGCCGGCGCCACGCTGCGCTCGTAGGCCCGCCTGGAGATCAGTTCGATGATGCAGATGCGGCAGCGGATCTGCTCCTGGGGAATGCCCTGCATGATGTAGCGCAGCACCTCGGGGAACACATACAGCGTGAGGTCCCGCGCCACGATCTCGCGCACCAGGTCGATGCGGTCGCGCACGAAATTCTGGTCGATGATGCAGTAGTACTTGAATTGCAGATCGAACTTGCGCGACAGCGCGATGGCGCCATTGACGCCCATCGCGACGCCGATGTTCATCCGGTCATAGGGAATCTCGGCGATCGACGGGCCACTCAGGATCAGGTGCACCACCTTGTCGGCAGGGTCGTAGCCCTGCGACAGGGGCGTGACGGGCAGAGAACGGCCGAAGGCGCGAAAACCGCTGATCGCGCCGTCCTTGTCCCGCCAGATTCGTACGAACGGCCACAGGTGTTGATTGTGCCGCTGGGTGCGCGAGCGCAGCATGCGGAAAAGCTTGCGCACGAAGCGGTCGGCCCGCCCGCCGCCCACGTGGTCGGAGGGGGGAGAAAAAATCGAGTCGTTCATCTACCAATCGGACAGGCCTGCCCGCCAAAGCACTCAACCAGCCCTGACCAGCGACGCGATTGCGTCGCCGACTTCGGCCGTCGAGGCGTTGCCTTTCATATCCCGCGTCCGCGGCCCGTCAGCCAGCACGGATTCGATCGCCTTCACGACCGCGGCCGAAGCGTCGGGATACCCCAAGAAATCCAGCATCAATGCCCCGCTCCAGATCTGCCCGATCGGGTTGGCGATGCCCTTGCCATAGATGTCGGGCGCCGAACCATGCACCGGTTCGAAGAGCGACGGGAACTTGCGCTCCGGGTTCAGGTTTGCCGACGGGGCGATACCGATCGTGCCGGTGCATGCCGGTCCCAGGTCGGAGAGAATGTCTCCGAACAGGTTGGAGGCCACCACCACGTCGAACCAGTCGGGATGCTGCACGAAGTGCGCGCACAGGATATCGATGTGATATTTGTCCCAGCGCACGTCCGGATAGTTCCCGGCCATCTCGGCGACGCGCTCGTCCCACCAGGGCATCGAAATCGAAATGCCATTGGACTTGGTGGCCGCGGTCAGGTGCTTGCCGCGCTTTTGCGCCAATTCGAACGCGAACTTCAGCACGCGCTCGGCGCCAATGCGCGTGAATACGCTTTCCTGGATCACCACCTCGCGGTCGGTGCCCTCGAACAGGCGGCCGCCGCTATTGGAGTATTCGCCTTCGGTGTTCTCGCGCACGATGAAGAAATCGATCTCGCCGGGCTGGCGGTTGGCAAGCGGCGAAGGCACGCCAGGCATCAGGCGCACCGGGCGCAGGTTGATGTACTGGTCGAATTCACGGCGGAACTTGAAGAGCGAGCCCCACAGCGCCTCGTGGTCGGGCACCGTGGCGGGCCAGCCGATCGAGCCGAAGAAAATGGCTTCGTGCTGGCCGATCTGCGCCTTCCAGTCGTCGGGCATCATCTTGCCATGCTTGGCGTAGTAGTCGCAGCTCCAGTCGAAGTGGTCCCACTGGAACGCGATGTCGAACCGCGTCGCCACCGCATCGAGCACCTTCAACCCTTCCGGCACGACCTCCTTGCCGATCCCGTCTCCCGGAAGCACTGCAATCTTGTGTTTCTTAGCCACCACGTTTTCCTTTGGTTTTCACTGGTTCAACGCCCGCAATCTTAGGCATAAATGCGGGCAACACAACACCCCCCGTTACAAAACCGACGGGAGGCGAGGCGTCGATGACTGCCGATGCGGCTCAGCGACGGCCTTTCGAGCCCAGCAGCGACCCCAATATCCCGCGCGTCAGTTCGCGGGCAATGGAGCGCGCCGAGCTCTTGGCGAAGGTCTGCACCACCCCGTCGCGCTTGCCGCCGCGCGGTCCGGTCGATCCGAACAGCACGTCCTTCAGGCTGTCCATCAGGCCGCCGCTCTCTTCGGCAGGCGGCTGGCCGGACCGGGCAGACGGCCCTCCAGGCCTGGCCGGATCATCCCGCGCCACCTGGGGATCGGCCGGCACGGCCGCGCGACCGGCCAGGATTTCATAGGCGGACTCCCGGTCCACCGCCTTTTCATACTTGGCCGCCAGGGGATTGCCCTGGCACAGCGCCTGCCGTTCGGCATCCATGGCCGGCCCGATGCGGCTGCCGGGGGGCACGATATACGCGCGCTCGGTCGGCATCGGCCGCCCCTTGGCATCAAGCAGCGACACGAGGGCCTCGCCAACGCCAAGTTCCGTGATGGCGGCCTCGATATCCAGGCCGGGATTGGGGCGCATGGTCTGGGCGGCCGTCTTGACGGCCTTCTGGTCGCGCGGCGTGAACGCACGCAGGGCGTGCTGCACGCGGTTGCCCAACTGGCCCAGCACGGTATCGGGGATGTCCAGGGGGTTCTGCGTGACGAAGTACACGCCCACGCCCTTGGAACGCACCAGGCGCACCACCTGCTCGATCTTGGTCAGCAGCGCCTGGGGCGCGTCGTTGAACAGCAGGTGCGCTTCGTCGAAGAAGAACACCAGCTTGGGCTGGTCCATGTCGCCCACTTCGGGCAGCTTTTCATACAGGTCGGCCAGCAGCCACAACAGGAAGATGGCATACAGGCGCGGCGCCTGCATCAGCTTGTCGGCGGCCAGGATGTTGACAATGCCGCGCCCCTGCGCGTCCGTGCGCATCAGGTCGGCGACGTCCAGCATCGGCTCGCCGAAGAACCTTTCCGCGCCCTGCGATTCCAGCGCCAAGAGGCCCCGCTGGATGGCGCCGACGCTGGCCGAGGACACATTGCCATACCGCGTCTTGAGCTCGGCCGAGCGGTCGGCCACGTTCTGCAGCATCGCCCGCAGGTCCTTCAGGTCCAGCAGCAGTTGCCCCTCGTCGTCGGCCACCTTGAAAACCAGGGTCAGGACCCCTTCCTGCGTGTCGTTCAATTCCAGGATGCGCGACAGCAGCAGCGGGCCCATGTCCGTAATGGTGGCTCGCACCGGCAGGCCCTGCTCGCCGTAGACGTCCCATAGCGCAACGGGGCTGGCGCCCCAGGCCGGTTCGGCCAGGCCCAGGTTCTTGAGGCGTTCCTGCAGCTTCGGGCTGGCCACGCCCGCCTGCGAAATGCCGGTCAGGTCGCCCTTGACGTCGGCCATGAATACCGGCGTGCCGATCCGGGAAAAGGATTCGGCCAGGACCTGCAAGGTGACGGTCTTGCCGGTGCCGGTGGCGCCCGTGATGCACCCGTGGCGGTTGGCCAGGGCCGGCAGCAGCCCCAACTCGGTCTGCGCGTTCTTGGCGATGACAAGGGGGTTGGACATGTGCGGCTCCGGACCAGGGATTCAAAAGGATGCCCAAGTGTAGAGCCTGCCGCCCGCCTTGTGCGCGTGGCTATATGGACACATGCAGCCCTCTGGCCGGACGCGAGGGCCGCCGGCACGGTAAAATGCCGTCTTTGCAGACACATTTTCCTGGGAAGCCATGGCCGGACACAGCAAATGGGCCAATATTCAGCACCGCAAAGGGCGCCAAGACGCCAAGCGCGGAAAGCTCTGGACCAAGATCATTCGTGAAATCACCGTGGCGGCGCGCGCCGGCGGCCCCGACCCGGACAGCAACCCGCGCTTGCGCATGGCTTGGGACAAGGCAACCGACGCCAACATGCCCAAGGACAACATCCAGCGCGCCATCCAGCGCGGCGCCGGTGGCGCCGACGGCGAAGCCTACGAAGAAGTCCGCTACGAAGGCTACGGCATCGGCGGCGCGGCCGTGATCGTCGACTGCATGACCGACAACCGCACCCGCACCGTGGCCGAAGTCCGCCACGCCTTCTCCAAGAACGGCGGCAACCTCGGCCAGGAAGGCTCCGTGGCCTTCATGTTCAAGCACTGCGGCCAATTCGTGTTCGCCCCCGGCACCCCGGAAGACAAGGTCATGGAAGCCGCCCTCGAGGCCGGCGCCGAAGACGTCACCACAGACGAAGAAGGCGTGATCGAAGTCGTCTGCGCCCCGTCCGACTACGCCGCCGTGCGCAAGGCGTTCGACGACGCCGGCCTGAAGGCCGAAGTCGACGGCATCGTCATGAAGGCCCTGAACGAAACCGAACTGGCTGGCGACGACGCCGCCAAGATGCAGAAACTGCTCGACGCGCTGGAAAGCCTGGACGACGTGCAGGAAGTCTATACGAACGTCGTTTTCGACGAAGCGCAGTAAATCCCCCTTTTCCTGGCGCGCAGGCGGCACCGCCCGCCATCGCGCCAGGGTGTAATCCGGATCCGCGCCGTATCGGATCCGTTGCCTTCTCCACGGGCCAGGGCCCCTCACGGATCCTGGCGTGGCAACCACTCAGACTCACGCAACATGAAACTCCTGGTAATTGGCTCGGGCGGCCGCGAACATGCCCTCGCCTGGCGGCTGGCCCGCTCCCCGCGCGTACACAAGGTGTACGTCGCCCCGGGTAACGGCGGCACGCAACGGGCCGAGCAGATGGAGAACATCGCGCTCACCAATGCCGAGGAACTGGCCGATTTCGTCCAGCGCGAGGGCATCGCCCTGACGGTCGTCGGCCCCGAGGCCCCGCTGGCCGCCGGCGTCGTCGACGTCTTCCGCGCACGCGGCCTGAAGATCTTCGGGCCCACCAAGGCCGCCGCGCAGCTCGAAAGCTCCAAGGACTACGCCAAGGCCTTCATGGTCCGGCACAACATCCCGACCGCGCGCTACGAGACCTTCACCGATCCGGCCAAGGCCCACGCCTACATCGACCAGGAAGGCGCCCCCATCGTGATCAAGGCCGACGGCCTGGCCGCCGGCAAGGGCGTCGTGGTCGCCGCCACGCTGGAAGAAGCGCACGCCGCCGTCGACGCCATGCTGGGCGACGGCTCCATGGGCGTAGCGGGCGCCCGCGTCGTCATCGAGGAATGCCTGGTCGGCGAGGAAGCCAGCTTCATCGTCATGTGCGACGGCCGCAACGTGCTCGCCCTGGCCACCAGCCAGGACCACAAGCGCCTGCAGGACGGCGACCGCGGCCCCAACACGGGCGGCATGGGCGCCTATTCGCCCGCGCCCATCGTCACCCCCGAACTCCACCACCGCATCATGCGCGAAATCATCCTGCCCACCGTGCAGGGCATGACGCGCGACGGCATCCCCTACACCGGCTTCCTGTACGCCGGCCTGATGATCGCCCCCGGCGATGATCCCGACCGCGACATCAAGACGCTGGAATTCAACTGCCGCATGGGCGACCCCGAAACCCAGCCCATCATGATGCGCGTCAAGAGCGACCTGCTGGATGCCCTGGAGCATGCGGTGGAAGGCACGCTCGACCAGGCCGACATCGTCTGGGACCGCCGCACCGCCCTGGGCGCCGTGCTGGCCGCGCACAACTATCCGAACACCCCGCGCACGGGCGACGTCATCCGCGGCCTGCCCGCCGACGCCGAAGACTGCATGGTCTTCCATGCGGCCACCAAGCTCGACGGCGACGAAACCAAGACCACCGGCGGACGCGTGCTGTGCGTCACGGCGCTGGGCGATTCCGTCAAGATGGCGCGCGACCGCGTCTACGAAGCCATCGACGGCATCCACTTCGACGGCCGCCAGTACCGCACCGACATCGGCTGGCGCGCGCTCAAGCCGTCGCAGCAAAAGCCCAAGTCCAACGCGTAATCCGGAACCGCCCATGACCGCTCTGCCCGTCTCCGCCGTCCGGGACTACCTCACCGGCCTGCAGGCCCGCATCGTGGATGCGCTGGAAGCCGCCGAGGGCGGCCCCTTCCGCGCCGACGAATGGGTGCGGCCCGAGGGCGGCGGCGGGCTGTCGCGCCTGCTCGAAGGCGGCCAGCTCTTCGAACGCGCGGGCGTGCTGTTCAGCCATGTCCAGGGCACCAAGCTGCCTCCGTCCGCCAGCGCGCACCGTCCCGAGCTTGCCGGCCGCTCCTGGGAGGCCATGGGCGTGTCCATGGTGCTGCATCCGCGCAATCCCTACGTGCCCACCACGCACATGAACGTGCGCATGTTCGTCGCCGCGGCCCGGCACGGCCATGACGAGGCCGACGTCTTCTGGTTCGGCGGGGGCATCGACCTGACCCCCTACTATCCTTTCGAGGAAGACGCGCGCCACTTCCACACGGTATGCCGGGATGCGCTGGCGCCCCACGGGCCCGATTACTACCCGCGTTTCAAACGCTGGTGCGACGAATACTTCTTCCTCAAGCATCGCAACGAAACCCGCGGCATCGGCGGCGTCTTCTTCGACGACCTGAACGCCCCCGGCTTCGATGCCTCCTTCGCCCTGACCCGCTCGGTCGGCGACGCCTTCCTGGACAGCTACCTGCCCATCGTCGAAAAGCGGCGCGGCATCGCCTACACCGAGCACGAACGCGATTTCCAGGCCTATCGGCGCGGCCGCTACGTCGAATTCAACCTGGTCTTCGATCGCGGCACGTTGTTCGGCCTGCAATCCGGCGGGCGCACCGAATCGATCCTGCTGTCCATGCCGCCGCTGGCCCATTGGCGCTATGACTGGCAGCCGCAAGCCGGCACGCCCGAGGCCGAACTGGCCGCGTACCTCAAACCGCGGGACTGGGTTTGAAGCGCATCGGCCTGCTGGGCGGCAGCTTCGACCCCGTCCACGTCGCCCACATCGCCCTGGCCCAGAACGCCCTGCAATCGCTCGGCCTGGCCCAGGTGCAACTCATCCCCGCCGCCAATCCCTGGCAGCGGGCCGCACTGAACGCGACCGGCGAACAGCGCCGCCAGATGCTGGAACTGGCCATCGCCGGCCACCCCGGCCTGGCGGTCAATCCCATCGAAATCGAGCGCGGCGGCGCCACGTACACCATCGACACGCTGCGCGCCCTGCCGCAGGACGCGCGCTATGTGTGGCTGCTGGGCGCCGACCAGCTCGCCAACTTCTGCACCTGGCGCAACTGGCGCGACATTTCCAGCCTGGTCGACCTGGCCGTGGCCACCCGCCCCGGCACGGCGCTCAGCGCACCGCCGGAACTGGCGCAATGGCTGCGGGAACAAGGCCGCGAACTGCAGGAACTGCCTTTCCCGCCCATGCCGGTCTCGGCGTCCGACATCCGCCGGCGGCTGGCGCAGGGCGAATCCACCGACGCACTGCTCGACGCTCGCGTCGCCGCGTATATTGCAGCGCACAAACTCTACCGATAAACCCCTTCCCGCCCGGCGCCACCGGCCAGCCTGCGCTGCCATCGCGCGCATCGAGCGGGTTATATTTGCAGCTATGGATATACAGAAACTCCAACGCGCCGTCATCGACGCCCTCGAAGACGTCAAGGCGCAAGACATCAAGGTCTTCAACACCACGCATCTGACCAGCCTGTTCGATCGCGTCGTGATTGCAAGCGCCACCTCCAACCGCCAGACCCGCGCGCTCGCATCCAGCGTCGCCGACCGCGGCCGCGCCATGTCGCTCACCGGCATCACCATCGAAGGCGAAGACACCGGCGAATGGGTCGTCGTCGACCTGGGCGATGTCGTCGTGCACATCATGCAGCCGGCCATCCGCCAGTACTACAACCTGGAAGAAATCTGGGGCGGCAAGCCGGTGCGCGTGAAGCTGCTGCCCGACTCCACCCGGCCCGCCCCTGTCGCCAGCGACAGCGGCAACGGCTACGACGACGCCGAAGACTGAGCGCGTCGTGAAACTGATCGTCGTTGCGGTGGGCACGCGGATGCCGGACTGGGTGCAGACTGCCTGGGACGACTACGCGAAACGCCTGCCCGCCGACTGCGCGCTGGAACTGCGCGAGATCAAGCCCGAACCCCGCACCACCGGCAAGACGCCGGCTCAGATGATGGCGGCCGAAGCCAAGCGTATCGAGGCGGCCCTGCCCGCCAATGCGCTGCGGCTGGCGCTGGACGAGCGCGGCCGCGACCTCACCACCATGGCGCTGTCGCAAAAGCTCGAACAATGGCGCGCGGGCGGACAGGATGTCGCGTTTCTCGTTGGCGGGCCCGATGGGCTGGACCCCGGCCTGAAGGCCTCCGCCAGCGGCCAACTGCGCCTGTCGTCGCTGACATTGCCGCACCCCATGGTGCGTGTCGTCCTGGCCGAACAGCTCTATCGCGCCTGGGCCATCATGACCAACCATCCCTATCACCGCGCCTGACCGCTCCGGCGGCGCCCGCCCTGTGCACCGCATGACCGACACCGCCGACACTTCCCTGCCCGCCCCACGCCTCTACCTGGCCTCCGCCAGCCCGCGCCGGCGCGAACTGCTGACGCAGATCGGCCTGGCGCACGAAGTCCTGCTCGTGCCCGCGCCGCCTGGCGAAGACGAGCCGCAGCACCCGGGCGAGCGCGCCGCCGACTACGTACTGCGCACGGCCCGCGACAAGGCCGTGCGCGGCCGCGACTGGATGCGGTCGCAGCCCTTGCCCGCCTTGCCCCTGCTGGCGGCCGACACGACGGTCATCCTCGCCGGCGAGGTGCTGGGCAAGCCGGCCGACCGCGCCGACGCCCTCCGCATCCTGCGCGCGCTGTCCGGCTCGACGCATGAAGTCCATACGGCGGTCGCGGTGTGGACCGGCGATCGCTTGCTGGACGCCGTCTCCATCACCGAGGTCCGCATGCGCGAACTGGGAGACGACGAAATCGGGCGCTACTGCGACAGCGGAGAACCCTTCGGCAAGGCTGGCGCCTACGGCATCCAGGGCTTGGCCGGCACCTTCATCTCACATATCTCGGGCAGCTACACGGGCGTCATGGGCCTGCCTTTGTTTGAAACGGCCAATCTGCTTCGCGAAGCCGGCATCCCGGTGCCTTGAGCGCGGCGTCACCCCAATGAAAAATCCCCCGGCGCCTCGCGGTGCCGGGGGTTTTTTTTCAGGCCGTGCGCGGTTATGCGCAAGCCGGGTTTGCCGCGCCGGAGTACCATCCCCGGCGCGATCGCGTTCAGCTCTGCCGCACCGGCTCGCCAAGGGCGACCTGCGGCGGTTGTGCCCCGGCGGGCGTACCGGCGCTCTCCAGCGCGGTGTGCAACTGCTCCTGGTCCAGTTCGCCTTCCCAACGCGCCACGACCACGGTGGCGGTCGCGTTGCCGACCAGGTTGGTCAGCGCGCGGCATTCCGACATGAAGCGGTCCACGCCCAGGATCAACGCCATGCCGGCGACCGGCACCGACGGCACCACCGACAGCGTCGCGGCCAGGGTAATGAACCCCGCGCCCGTCACGCCGGCCGCGCCCTTGGAGCTGAGCATCGCCACCAGCAGCAAGAGGATCTGGTCGCCCAGCGACAGCGGGATATCGCAGGCCTGGGCAATGAACAGCGCGGCCATCGTCATGTAGATGTTGGTGCCGTCCAGGTTGAACGAATAACCGGTGGGCACCACCAGGCCGACCACCGACTTCGAGCAGCCCGCCCGTTCCATCTTCTGCATCAGCGTGGGCAATGCGGCTTCGGACGAGCTCGTGCCCAGCACCAGCAGCAGTTCTTCGCGGATGTAGCGCACCAGCTTGAAAATCGAAAATCCGTTGTAGCGGGCCACCAGGCCCAATACGACCACGACGAACAACACCGACGTCGCGTAGAACGTCCCCACCAGCATCGCCAGGTTGATGACGGACTTGATGCCGTACTTGCCGATGGTGAAGGCCATCGCGCCGAACGCGCCGATCGGCGCCGCCTTCATCAGGATCGCCACCATCTTGAAGATCGGCTGCGCCAGCGCGGTCATGAAATTCAGGATCGGCTTGCCGCGCTCGCCCACCATGGCCAGCGAAATACCAAACAGCACCGCCACGAACAGCACCTGCAGGATGTCGCCACCGACGAACGGGCTGAAGATCGTCGTCGGAATCACGTTCATCAGAAAGCCGGTGATGGTCGAGTCATGCGCCTTCGCGACGTAGCCGGACACCGCCTTCTGGTCCAGCGTCGCCGGGTCGATGTGCATGCCGGCGCCCGGCTGCACGATATGGCTCACGATCATGCCGACGATCAACGCCAGCGTGGAAAACACCAGGAAGTACAGCATGGCCTTGCCCGCCACCCGTCCAACCTTCTTCAGGTCGCTCATGCCGGCGATGCCCGTCGCGACGGTCAGGAAAATGACCGGCGCGATGATCATCTTCACCAGCTTGATGAACGCGTCGCCCAGCGGCTGCATCTGCTGGCCCAGCTCGGGTTTGAATGCGCCCAGCAGGATGCCGACCACGATGGCGAAAATGACCTGGACGTACAGGATTTGATAGAACTTGAGCTTGCGCGCGGGCGCGCTGTGATCCACTTCGATCATTGGGATTGTCCCCACCTGGGCCCCTTGCTCCGCGCGGGTTGGCGCGGGCGACGTCGGGGCGTTATCTGTTTTATGGCCATGCGTTCCAGCTGCCAGCCGATTTCACCGCGCGTGTGCCGGGCGGCTTGCGGGTATATATGCAATAGCCGTGCCAAGATCGGCACAGGGCAGGAATCCCCACAACCCATTGATATTCATGGGCTTTTGAAATCTCCCCGGCCCTGCGCCCGGCGTTTTCCGGCGGAATTCCGCACAGAAACCCGCTAGAATGTGCGGAAAATCGCACACCATGAACGCTTCCCCTCCCGCCTCCGCTCCCCCCTCTCCCCCATCCGCCCGCCAGCGTCGGGGGTCATGGCCATGGCGAGCCGCGTGGGTATGCGTGGCTGTCGGGTTCGCCGCCGTCGCGCTGTACGCGGCCACACAGTGGGCCCGCGACCGCGCGCTCGGCGAAGCCGCCATCCAGGCCCGCAGCGCCGGCCAGATCCATGCCGCCCTTCTGCGCAACAACCTCGACAAATTCAGGGCGCTGCCATTCGTGCTGACCCAGGACGTGGACCTGCGCGCGGCCCTGCAAGGGGCCGGCAAGGCACAGATCGAAGCGCTCGACCAAAAACTCGAGGCCCTCAGCCGCGGCGTGGGCGCGTCGGCGATTTACGTGCTCGACAAAAAGGGCCTGGCGATCGCCGCCAGCAACTGGCGCGAGCCCGCGACCTTCGTCGGGGTCGACTACGAATTCCGGCCGTACTTCCAGGGTTCGGTCAACCGCGGCTCGGCCGAGCATTTCGCGCTCGGCACGGTCAGCCACGAAGCCGGCCTCTACCTCGCGCGGCGCGTAGACGGCCCGCAGGGCGCCATGCTGGGCGTCGTGGTGCTGAAGGTCGACTTCCGGGACCTCGAATCGGACTGGCGGCAGGCCAACGCCGCCATCTTCGTGACCGACGAGCACGGCGTCGTGCTGCTCGGCAACCTGCCCGACTGGCGCTTCAAGGTGCTGGCGCCGCTCGCGCCCGCCCTCGCGCAATCCCTGCGTACCAGCCTGCAGTTCGGCGATGCCAGGTTCCAGCCGCTGCCCGTCACGCCGCCGCTCCAGACCGCCAGCAACGGCCAGCTCGTGCGCACGGAAGACGCCTTGCCGCGCGCCGCCGCCGGCACCGCGTTGCTGCACACCACCTTGCCTGTCATCGAATCGCCAGGCTGGACGCTGCACCAGTTGTCGCCCGTGCAAGCGGCCGTCAACCAGGCCACCGCCAACGCCCAATTGGGCACGGCGCTGGCGCTCAGCATGCTGGCGGCGTTGGTGGGCATGGTGCTGTACCGCCGCCACCGCAACCTTGAACGCGCGGAGCAGCAAGCCGCCATCCAGCAACAGCTGGCGGCGTTGGTCGACCAGCGGACGGCGCAATTGCGCGATGTGAACGGACAGCTCGTCCAGGAAATGGACGAGCGCCAGCGTGCCGAGTCACAGCTTCACACCATGAAGGATGAACTGGTGCAGGCCAGCAAGCTCGCGCTGCTGGGCCAGGTGGCGGCGGGCGTGGCGCACGAAATCAACCAGCCCGTGGCCGCCATCCGCGCCTACGCCGACAACGCCGGCGAATTCCTGCGGCGCCGCGACGAGGGCGCCGTCCAGGAAAACCTTGGCACCATCGCTGCCCTGACCGACCGCATCGGCCACATCACCGGCGAGCTCCGCGCCTTTTCGCGCAAGGCGGGCGCCTCGGTCGGGCCAACCGACCTGATGGAAGCGTTGGAAGGCGCGCTCTTGCTGGTGGGCCCGCGCGCCCGGCGGCAGGGCGTCGTCCTGCAGAGCCCGCCCCGCAGCACGCCCTGCAGCGTGCAGGCCAACCGGGTCCGATTGGAGCAGGTGCTGGTCAATCTGCTGCAGAACGGCCTGGAAGCCCTTGAAGGCCTGCCTGAAGGCAGGATCGTCCTGACCCTGCAAGATGCGGGGGAAACCGTGCTGCTATACGTCCACGACAACGGCCCGGGGCTGTCGGACGCGGCGCGCGCGCACCTCTTCACGCCATTTCACACCACCAAGCCGGACGGCCTGGGCCTGGGCCTGGTCATCAGCCGCGACATCGTCGCCGAGTTCGGCGGGGAGCTGCGCGCCGCCGATCCCCAGGACGCCGGCTCCTCCTCCCCCGAAGCGCCTGACCGCGGCGCCCTGTTCATCCTGACCCTGCGCAAGACGCCGGCTCAATATCCCGCATCGAGCAACAGCCATGACCCGCGCTCCTGATTCCCAAACGCCCGCCAATGGTCCGACCGCCGCAGGTTCGCCTGCCGCAGGTTCGCCTGCCGCAGGGTCGCCTGCCGCAGGGTCGTCCGACGACAGCCTGCCCCGGCCTGCCGCTCCGCGCGTCGTCTTTATCGACGACGACGAAGCGCTGCGCCGCGCGGCCGTCCAGACCCTCACGCTTCACGGCATCCAGACCGATGCACACGCCCGCGCGCGCGCCGCGCTGCCCGCATTGGACCGCGACTTCGACGGCGTGGTCGTCACGGACATCCGCATGCCCGACATGGACGGGCTCGAACTCTTCCAGCGACTGCGCAACGTCGATGCCGACATCCCGGTCATCCTCATCACCGGCCATGGCGACATCGCCACGGCGGTTCAGTGCATGCGCGAGGGCGCATACGACTTCCTGTCCAAGCCCTACCCCGCCGACCGCCTGGTCGCGGCCATCCGGCACGCTGCCGAAAAACGCCGTCTGGTCCTCGAAAACCGACGCCTTCGCGAAGCCGCATTCGCCGTCGAAGCCGATGAAGTGCCATTCATCGGCACCACCCCCGCCATGCAACGGATCAAGCAGACCTTGCGCCACATCGCGGACGCCGACGTGGACGTGCTCGTCGAAGGAGAAACCGGTACGGGAAAAGAGGTCGTCGCCACGGCACTGCATCGCCTCAGCCGCCGCAGGGACCGCGCGCTCGTCGCCATCAACTGCGGCGCGCTCCCCGAAAGCGTGATCGAAAGCGAGCTCTTCGGGCATGAAGCCGGCGCCTTCACCGGCGCCCAGAAAAAACGCATCGGACGCATTGAACACGCCAGCGGCGGCACCCTGTTCCTCGACGAAATCGAAAGCATGCCGCTCGCCTTGCAGGTCAAGCTGCTGCGCGTGCTCGAATCGCGGCAAATCACGCCGCTGGGCAGCAACGAAGTGCGCAACCTCGACCTGCGCGTCGTCGCAGCGACTAAGGAAGACTTGGGTAGCCCCGCCATCCGGGCCAAGTTTCGCGAAGATCTGTTTTACCGTCTGAACGTCGTCACGATACGGCTCCCCCCGCTGCGCGAGCGCCGGGAGGACATTCCCCTGCTCTTCGCCCACTACCTGGGCCACGCCTCGCGCCGCTTCCACCGAGACATTCCCGACATGCCCGCGGCGATCCGCCAGCATCTCATGACCCACGATTGGCCGGGCAACGTGCGCGAACTCGCCCACTTCGCAGAACGCTTCGTGCTGGGCGTCTTGAACGATCCGCCCCTAGAGCCCGTTCCGGCGCAAGCCGGCTCGCTCAGCCTGCCCGAGCGCATGGAACGGTACGAAGCCCAAGTCATCCGCGACGCGCTCGCCGCGCACCAAGGCGACATCAAAGCCACCCTCGACGCGCTCGGCATCCCCCGCAAGACCTTCTACGACAAACTCCAACGCCACGGCATCGACCGCCAGGAATACGTCGGCACGCAGCCCCGAGCCCCGCTGTGACCGGAGAACGTCTGTCCAAATAAAAAACCCCTCGCGGCGCAAGCCGCGAGGGGTTCAATCAATCAATTCACTCTGCACAAAAAACAAACCCCCGCAGGGTATCCCTGCGGGGGTTTGCACAATAAAAGCCTGACGATGACCTACTTTCACAGACGTCCGTCCACTATCATCGGCGCAAAGGCGTTTCACTGTCCTGTTCGGGATGGGAAGGAGTGGTACCACCTTGCTATGGTCGTCAGGCGTAACGGGTTGAGCGGTTGCGGGTAGGCAACGGCTCCAATCTTGGAAGAAGCGCAACGTGTGGTGGTCAGAGCTTGGGCTCGATGATCACGCACAGTGGGTGTAATTGGTGTTGGCTGGCTGCTGACGGGGCAGCCAGTAATTTGTA